>CAWUOD010000102.1:0-8317 GCA_963923115.1 uncultured Singulisphaera sp. | reverse complement strand
CATCCCCGAAAACAAGCGTGGTGCTTCCCCCACCATCAAGCTGAATGGCGTCGACAACCCCTCTTTCCTTGAGAAATTCCGCCACCTCATGTGTGGCCATCCCAAGACTATGGCCGGGGCGCCGTCCATCAACCACGAAAAGCACCAACCTCCCATCCCCATGTTGACCAATGGCGGTTCGCGGGTGGAGGTCCTTATTGGGATCGCCACGCTGGATTTTTTCCCCCAGCATTCCACCACGAAGCAGCCTAGCATGGCCGGTCACCGCCGTGTAGAGGTCTGTCGCCGGGATAGTGGCGAATCCATCGCCTATGTCTTTGGGTCGCTCTAGAAATCGTATTTCCCCTTTGGGGGAGAAATGCATCGCGTCGCTGTAGAGCGCATTCTTCGCATTCCAGGGCGAGACGAAGTGGCCTTCCGACATGGCCAGCCCCAGGAGCTGGGTAAGCCCTTTTTTTCTGGCTTCCGCTCCATTGTCAAAAAAATTCGCGTTGATGGCGATATTGGACTTTGTTCGCTCGGCGAAAGCCCGGGTGGTTTCCATTTTGGTGGTTCCGGGTGGATGATTGCCATCCCGGTCCGGACGCGTGGAAAGGATTCGCAAATTGCTTTTTTTGGTGTCAAAAAGGACCAAATGCTGGGTCAATTGTCTTGGGGTATTGGTGGTCCGCTCAATATGTTCGACGCCCGGAAACGGCTCCGTTTTTTTCTCCCCCTCCTTTGCGAAGGAGAGAAGCTTTGAAAAAGGGTTGGATTTCGAATTCGATCCGGATTTCGAGGTTGCATCGTCACGGGCGTTGACGGCGATGCCAAAACCAAATGCAAGAAACACTCCCAGCAACAAGCCGGGTACGGCCAGGCTTCGGGATGCCAACATTTTTTTGGTCATTACTGGCTGGCCTCTTGTTATGGGAGTACCCTGGCCAAACCGGGAATGATCAAGGGGCCAGGGCAAGCCGAAAACCGGCTTGGCACTAGCCCCATTGCGATCAGGACCCGCAAGTCAAAAAAGTATGGAAACTACCCCAGAACCCGAATCCTAAAACCACCCAACAGGGCAAAGAAATCCAGGTAAAGGCAAAAACCAAAAGCCTTAAAGCGCGTTAGGCTTCTTGAGTTGGGGGATGCCCAATTTGGGCTTGTTGCCATTCCGGCGAGCCACTTTCTTGGCAAGTCGGGCTTTCTTGGAGGCAACGGTCAAAGGACGCTTACGAGGCATTGTCAAATCTCCAGCCAAATCGGCTCGGTACTGTTCAAGTGGGAAATTATAGCACACCTTTTCCCCTCTGCCCAGACCATTCATTCGGGGGTTCACCATCGGACCTATACCATCGGGCAACACCAGACTGCTACCTGATTTTTACACAAGTCGTTTTATTAAATGCACTTATGTCTATTTTTCGTCCCGGGAATCTCATCGCGAATCGGGCCTTGGCCAAAAGAAATGTCCGAAAGGTAAATTGCCCTTCCGGGGTGATGCGGACATGATTTTGGGAAACTGACCAGGAAAAGGAGTGGGATACCGGATTTCGCCACAAAACCCGCCGGGCTCATCCCCAGCTGGTCTTCCCCTACTCGGTGGGTGAAGGCTCAAAAGAAACCTTGTCCTCTTCCCGTTGATGTTCGGGGAGTCCGATCGCGGCAAGGATGGCCGGAATGAAAAGCAGGCTCGAATAGAGCAGCGCGGTTCGTTGGTCGATGGAAACCACGCCGAAAACGACCGTTCCCGCGGCCGCCGCGATTCGCCCGATGTTGTAACAGAAACCAGCTCCGGTTGTCCTTAACAGGGTGGGAAACAGCGGGGGAAGATACATGGTGAAAAGGCCAAACACGCCCTGGGCAATTCCCATCCAGGTCAACAACCAAAAGGTTGTCATGGCGTCTCTGGGAACTCCATAGGTCACGAACATGCCAAGAATGTAGGACCCGAAAAGGAAAAGGATCGCTTTGCGATATCCCATCATTTTTGCCAAAAAAGCGGCGAAAAAATTGCCCAGGATAGCGATCAGGTTAATGAGCATGAATGCCCATGCGACTTGCCGGTTTCGACCCTCTTGGTCCATGGCCTGGATTTCAGGCAATGTCTTGTAGTGCTGCACCGACCAGAACTGGAAAGCCCAGTGCGCGGTGAGGCTAAACCCGCAGACCAGAATGGTAAGCACGGTGATCCGGAGGATGTCCCCTTTGAAAAGGTCGACAATCCCGGGCATCACCTGATTCTTCGAGGCTTTCGCCCAGTCCTCGGTTTCCGGAACATGCTGCCTGATCCAAAGCGTCAAAAGCGCGGGCAACAGACCAACCAAAAAGAGAAGCCGGTCATTAAAATTACCTACTGCGATGCCGAATATCTGCTGCTCCGCGGGAAGGAGCGTTCTGGCCAATCCTGCGATTGTGGCAAGAAAAACCCCAAGATTCACGCCCGTTTGCAGCACCGCCGCAAGCCAGGGGCGCCAGCGGGAAGGCCATGTTTCCGACAAAAGCGACGCGCCGACCGCCCATTCCCCGCCAATGCCCAGCGCGGCCAAAAACCGGAATATCAGCAGGTGCCACCACTCCGTCGCGAAGCACGAGAGGCCGGTAAAAAGCGTGTAGGTGAGAATGGTGAGAATCAGGGCTTTGCTACGCCCAAGAATATCGCCCAAACGACCAAAAAAACCGCCCCCAATGGCCCACCCAAAAAGGAAAGCCGCCTGGATATAGCCCATTTTTGACCGGGCATCCGCACTACCTTCCTCCACATGTGCCAGCGCGGCGACAAAACCCGCGGCAACCAGGGTGTAAAGATGCATATCCAGGCCATCAAACATCCAACCCAGCCATGCGGCCGCACCGGATTTCCACTGTTGGGAATTGATGTCCCGAAGTTTCGTTTGGTCTGCCATGTTTTTGCTGCGGGAGGGAGGTGGGGAAGGCAGGAAGAATTATCCTTCCTTGTGATTTAGTAAACATTAAGACAAAGTCTTCCCCCAAACGCTGGTTGGCCTGTGTTTGGGGGCAGGGTTATTCAAGAACGGGGATGGCGTCTCCCCATGGAACGGGACGACTATTTCGCCGATTTCAGCAGCTTGCCCGATTTGTCGAAAGGCCCCGCCGCAATCAAAACGAGGGAGTCGGGGTGGAGGTGCTTTTGGGCAACCCGTTTAACCTCTTCCGGGGTGACTTTGGATACCGCCGCGCGAAGGGCGTTTGGCGCGTCAAGCGGCAGGTTATTTCGGGCAAGAGCCAAAAGCTTCCCGGCAAGGCCGGAAGCGGTCTCGTAGGAGAACGGCATACTGCCAAGGATATAGCTCTTTGCATCCTCCACTTCGTCCTTGGTGGCCAGGGTTTCCCGTATGCGCTGGATCTCCTCACGCATCTCCGCATTCACACGCTCAAGATTTTTCGGTGCCGTTCCAATGTACGCCATGAACATTCCCATTTCGTTGTCGGCGGTCATGCTAATCGAGGCGTTAACGGTGTAGGCAAGACCTTCCCGGTCCCGAAGCCTGGCGGAAAGCCGATCCGTAAAGCCGGGTCCAGTGCCCAAAACATGGTCCATCACCAAAAGCGCCGGGTAATCAGGATCGTTCCTTTTGACCCCGGGATGGGCGAGATAAAACTGGAGCTGGACCGCCTCGGGAAAACCAAGATAGATCGGGGCTGGCTTATCCTTGAGAACAGGGTCTTTTGGCGAGATCTTTGGGCTCATCGGTCCGGTCCAGTCCCCCGTCAGCTTTTCCAGAAGGGTTTTCATCGCGCCCGATTCAAAGTCTCCCACAATAGCCATCCGCATATTGTGAGGCGAATAGGCGAACCGGTGGAAAGCCTTGAGCTGCTCGACATCCAGGGCTTTGATCGAATCGGCGGAACCCAAGGGATTTCTACCTTTTGGAAGATCCCCATAAATGGCCTTTCGCAAGGCAAGCCTGGCTTGCTCCTGGGGCTGCGAGGCCTGGTCTTCGATAGCCGAAAGGATGCGGGCTTTTTCGCGATCGATCGCCTCCACGGGGAAGTCGGGCTTTGAAAGGCAGGCGAAAAAAAGCTCCAAAGCCTTCGGCGCATCGGAACTCAGCACCTCAAGCGAGCCATTACCCGCCCCAAAGTCCATGCTGGCGCCCATGTCCTCAATGGCCTGGGAAATTTGCCTGCCGGTTTTGCCACCGGCCCCCTCATCCAGCACCGAACCGGCAAGAACCCCGATTCCCCCCTTGGATGTCGGTTCCAGCCAACCGAAATATTTCACCTCCGCCTGGGCCACCAACAAAGGCAAGCCCGGTTTCGGCAAAAGCCACACTTCGAGTCCGTTTTTCAGGACCACTCTCTTTGCCCCGGCGAAGGGATCAAACGCGGCGGGAGCGGGGCTTGTGTCCGCGCGGCGGGAAAGACGCGAGGGCTTTTTATCCCCTGGGGTTTCCCCCGCGGCGCCATTCTTTTCTTCCTTGCCTGTTTTCGCGGGAAGCGAGACGACGGTCGCGGACCGATCGGCTCCCAAATATTTTGCCGCGACCCGTGTGATGTCGGCCCTCGTGACACCGGTTATGCGGTCGGGCTCTTCCATCAGACGACTGATTCCGCCGAGTGCAACGGCCGAGGAAACCGCCTGGCATCGGTTGTGGACTTTTTCGGCTCCAAGGATTTTCCCGGCAAGGAAGGTGCGCTGGGCGCGTTTGAGTTCGCCCTCGGAAATCCCCTTGGCGACAACCTTTTCGATCTCCTCACGCAAAATGGCCTCTGCCTTGGCGACGGGCTTGTCGCCCAAAAGTTCGACCTGAAAAGAGAACCATCCGGGATAGCGCCCAGGGCTGTGCGATGCGCCTACTTCTGTCGCAATCTGATCATCCTCCACCATGCGGCGATAAAGACGGCCTGTTTTACCCCCGGCGAGAATCAGGGAAAGTAGGTCAAGCGGCGCCTCATCGGCGTCATCCACGACGACTGTGGGGAAACCCACCAGAATACGGGGAACCTCGAATTTGCTGGGGATGGTCTTGCGGGCGGGGAGCGCCGGAAAGGGTGGCGCCGCCTTGCGTTCGGGCAAAGGACCAGCCGGAATCCTGCCCAGCGTCTTTTCAATTTTCGCGAAAACCTCATCAGGATTGATCGCGCCGGCGACAACCACGATGGCGTTGTTGGGATGATACCAGCGTTTGTAGTAATCAAGAATCACAGGGGCGGTGGCGCCACGAACATGGGCCTCCTGGCCGATCACCGGATGACCATAGGGTGATTTTTCCCCAAAAAGGATGGGCATTAGCGCCTTTGATTCCAGCTCCCAGGGCTGGTCTTCGTTCCGCTTGAGCTCCTCGATGACCGCGCCCTTTTCCTGTTCGAACTCGTGTTTGGAGTCGATCCGGAGATTCGCCATCCGGTCCGCTTCGATTTTCAGGGCGGTTTCCCAGCGATCCGCCGCGAAATCAAAATGATAACAGGTCAGATCCTCGCTGGTCCACGCGTTGTTTGCCCCGCCATTCTTGAGGGTGGCCCGGTCAATATCGCCAGGGAAAAGCTTGTCCGTGCCTTTGAACATCAGATGTTCGAGATAGTGCGACAAGCCCGTGGCGGTTTTGTCCTCATCGCATGCCCCCACCTTGTAGGTGACCATCATCGTCACGGTGGAGGATGCGCGCATCGGCAAAACAAAAACCCGCAGGCCGTTGGATAGCTTCTGTTCGCGAATGCCCGCGTAAAGCCCCTTCACCTGACTGGCCAGCGAATCATCAGCGGCTTGCAGGCGACCGGTTTCCCAACCAAACCAACCCATTAGGGCCCATCCAACAAACAATACCTTTTGCCATCGACTCATTATCTGATCTCCTTGGAAGTGTCCGCGGCCGCCCGGACAGGATCGGGTGGAACAGTAAGTTGGGTTGAAAAACCGTTTGTGCCGTTTCGGGTGGATTCCGGGGAAAAGGTCGTTTCGGCGGGCAGGCCAAGTCGCTCCCGCCTGCCCCGCTCGATTTCCCTGTTGCGTCTCTCCAGGGTCAATTTCGCCATGGGGATAACCGCCCACCAGATGTAGAAACCTATCAGGGCCATCGCCAAAACCTCATAGCCAAAAACCCAATAGAGATATTTGGCAAAGGTATTGGGGCGTTTTTCCCTGTAAAACCGGGGATTATACCGCCAAAACGATGGATTTGAGGACATCGGTCCGCCGGAACATGGGTGAAACCGTTTGGGGGCAACCCTCGCCCTCCAAATGATCAGCTCAGATATTATCTTAGGATGGCATTCCACACATGGCTGTTTCCTGTTGCCCAAAAGTTTCATCCCGATTGCCCGGAAACCGAATTCGACACTTTCCAAAAGCTGTGTTGTTTGAACCAGACACCTTTGGAAAACAGGACCGATGGCCCTACTTTGGAGAAAGAACTCCCCTCCCCTGCCCGATGATACACCGACAATGCTGGTTCCGGCTTGTTGCTCTGGCAATAGGCGGTATCTTTCACATTAGCCCCTTTTCTTACCCTCCTCCAGGATCCCCAAGATGTTTCGTCCCATGGCCTATTTGTTGTTGATGGCTTTTGGAATTCCCTTCGCGCAGGCGGGTGATCCGGTCCCACTATTTGACGGCAAGGACATGGCCAAGTGGTACACATTTCTCCGGGAATATGGCACCGACAAGGATCCCAACGGCACCTTCACCGTCAAGGACGGAATCCTGCGCATTTCCGGGCAGGACTGGGGCGGCTTGGCGACCCGGGATGAATACTCCAACTACAAAGTGGAGGTCGAATATGCCTGGGGTGGCAAAGTATGGCCTGGCCGCGACAAAAACGCCCGCGATTGCGGGCTCATCATGCACGCCACAGGCAAGGATGGCGCCGTGGGCAAAAGTTGGCTGGAAGGAATCCAGTGCAACATGATCGAAGGCGGCACGGCGGACCTTTCCGTGACCGGATCCAACAAAAAATACAATTTCAAAGCCGAAACCGAAGAGCGTCCATGGGGCAAAAAAACCGGTACCTATTGGAAGGAAGGGGCTCCAGCCCGGGACTTTCCCCCCGGAACCCGACTGCTCTGGTTTGCCCGTGATCCCAATTGGGACAATGTGATTGGGTTCCGTGGCAAAAACGATGTCGAAAAGGGAATCAGGGAATGGAACACCCTGATTGTCACCATGAAAGGCAACACCATGGAAACCCAACTCAATGGAATCACCATGACCAAAGCCACCGACCTGACCGTCACCAAGGGGAAACTCCAGTTTCAATCCGAGGGTTCGGAAGTCCTTTTCCGGAAAATCACCCTGACTCCTCTCGACTGATCGAAGTCGAAAAGGGTGTTGATTTGTCAGGTTGGGTTTCCATGAGGGCCGGGTTATGACACAAGCGGAAAATTTGGCCCCGGAACCCAACAGCAAGGTTTTGCCTGCAACGAAAAAAAATCCCAGGGAAAATGGCAAAACCGCCTCGGGACGAATCCTTGCCATCGATGCCTACCGCGGCTTCACCATGCTCCTTTTGATCTCGGGGGGCTTGGGGTTGGGGAGTATTTCCAAAACCGATCCCGAATGGGGTTGGCTGCCCGATCAGGTGAGCCATCGGGAATGGGTTGGTTGCACGCTGTGGGACCTGATCCAGCCTTCGTTCATGTTTCTGGTCGGTGTTTCGATGCCCTTTGCTTTCGCGATCCGCCAGGCAAAAGGTGATTCGTTTTCCCGGCAGCTCCTTCATGTTTTCAAACGGGCCGCCGTCCTGATTTTTGTCGGGGTCTGTCTCGATTCGCTGGGCAAACAGATGGTCCAGTTCCAATTGATCCGGGTGCTCCAGCAGATTGCCCTGTCCTATATCCTGGCTTTTTTCTTTATGAGTGGCGGATGGCGGGCGATGGCCCTTGGGGTCGTTGTAACACTTGGTGTCTATGCGGCGGCGCTCATTGTGTTTGGTCATTACCAGGGGATCGATCCCTGGACCCAGGACAAAACCCTGGGCAACTGGATCGACCAACAGCTCCATGCCTGGACGACCAGCCTTGGCTATCCCAATCTGTTGGTTGCCCCTCGGGGAAGCTATGCCGTGCTCAATTTTCTCCCCTCCACCGCGACCCTCCTTTTGGGAGCTCTTTCGGGGGAATTTTTGCGTGCCTCTCCCTTAAGGGGCAAGAGTCTTGTCCTTTTGGGCGCGGGCCTTCTCCTTTTGGGGGCGGGATGGTCCCTTGGCCTGGTCATACCTTTGGTCAAGCGGATATGGACCCCTTCGTTTTGTCTTTTTGCGGCGGGATGGACTCTTGTGGCGATGGCCTTTTTTCACGGGGTCATCGAGGATTTGGGGCTCAAAAAATGGTCCTGGCCTTTTGCCATCGCGGGAATGAATTCGATCTTTCTCTACGCGGGGAG
>CAWUOD010000101.1:0-8349 GCA_963923115.1 uncultured Singulisphaera sp. | reverse complement strand
TTCCCCACGATCACGCATTGCGCTCCCCCATAACCAGGCGATTCCCGATAAAGAAAAGGTCTTGGAGACTGGGTTTCGCCAAAAAGGGTTGGGGCAAAACTGATCCCGTCGATCCCCGAAGGCGTTTCGTTTTTGTCCCCCACGAGTTCCAGCATGGTAGGAAGCCAGTCCTCAAATCCGGTCACCCGGTCCGAGGTGGTCCCGCCAGCAATTTTGCCCTTCCAGCGAACAATCAGCGGGACACGGAATCCACCCTCATAGTACGATCCTTTTCGTCCACGAAGGCCACCGGCGGAGTTGAAGAAATCCGCGTCAGTTCCGCCCAGCTTGTCGTAAAGTGGGCCATTGTCGCTGGTAAAAACAAAAACCGTTCTCCCGGTGAGACCAAGGGCCTCAACCCGGTCGATCAGCTTGCCAACCTCCCGATCCATGCGGGTGATCATGGCGGCATACGCCGCCCGTGGAGTGCGATGGGGAAGATATCCCTTGCCTCCCGGGTAGGGAGTCTCGGGGAAAGCCCCCTCATATTCCTTGAGGGAGTCCTCGGGAACCTGTAGGGCAAGGTGGGGCACCGTCGTCGGATAGTAGAGGAAAAATGGGCGCGATTTGTTTTCATCAAGAAATCTGAGGGCCTGGGCGCTGATCAGATCGGGGGCGTAATCTTTGCCCGAGAAGGTCTTGTAGGAAGCGGGATCATTCGGATCCGCGCCCATGGGTAGTTTCTGGTGCGATGGAAATTTGGGATTGTTGAGTGGGATTTTTTGATTGTTGTCCCAAAGATGGGTCGGATAAAAATTGTGCGCGACCGCCTGGCAATTGAATCCAAAAAACCGATCGAAACCCTGATTGAGTGGATCGCCACTGCTTCCCACCGGCCCCAAACCCCATTTGCCAAATCCACCCAGCGTATAGCCCAGCTTTTTCAGAGTCAGGGGCAGCTTCAGTTCCCCCTGGGGAACGGGTTCCTGGCCTTCCTTGTCTGGTCCCAGTCCGCCTATGTTTTCGCGGATGTAGGCATGGCCTGGATGTTTGCCTGTCATTAACACACATCGCGAGGGGGCACAAACATTGTGTCCGGAGTAATTCCGGGTGAACCGCATCCCCTCTTTGGCAAGGCGATCGATATTGGGTGTTTTGATTTTGTTTTGGCCATAGGCTCCGATGTCCCCATAGCCAAGATCATCGCAAAGGATGAAGACAATGTTGGGGCGTTCCGGGTGGGAACCCTCGGATTTTCCCTGGGAAATTCCCAAAATTGTTGCCAGAAACCATAGCGATGTCATGTCCGGCACCCTTCAAAGCCTATTTCATATCCGGGAAAACCAAAAAAAAGGGACGCCCCAAGCCCCATTTTGGAATGCTTGTCCGGCGTCCCCCTTGCGCAACGAGGTTTAGGCGTAACCGGCGCCCTTGGCTTCGGTGTGGACGCGGTAGACCGATTGGCTTCCGGTCATGAACAGGATGTTGCGCTTCACGCCACCAAAGCAGACATTGCTGCAGACTTCGGGAAGGCGGATCTGTCCGATTCGCTTGCCCGAGGGGTTGAAGATGTGGACGCCATCATAGCCCGCGCCGACCCAACCCGCGCTCGCCCAGACATTCCCATCGACATCGCAGCGGATGCCATCGGCCAGGCCGGCGACTTTCTTGCCGCCTACTTCCATCTCCATCGAGACGAACTCGCGCCCCTTGGAGAGTTTGCCACCGCTCACATCGAAGACCTTGATGTTCTTGGGGGCTTCTTTATAGTGCGAGGCGCCGGTATCAGCCACATAAAGGAGCTTGAAATCGGGCGAGAAGCAGAGGCCATTGGGCTTGAAGATTTCGTCGGTCACCTTTTCCACCTTGCCCGATTGGGGATCGACGCGGTAGACCGCCTCCTTCAGTTCGAGCGGGCCCTTGTTTCCCTCGTAATCGCCAAGCGATCCGTAGCCCGGATCGGTGAACCAGATGCCGCCATCGGGAGCGACCACGACATCGTTGGGGGCATTGAGTTTTTTGCCGTCGAACGAGGAGGCCAGGACAGTGGTGGTGCCGTTGTATTCGTAACGGACCACGCGACGATTGCCATGCTCGCAGGAGATTTGGCGACCCTCCTTGTCGAAGGTGTTTCCGTTGGAATAGCCCGCCGGATTGCGGAAGACGGAGACATGGCCATCGTCCAGGAGGTATCTGCGCTGGACATCGTTGGGGATATCCGACCAGATCAGGTATTTGCCGACGCCGTTCCAGGCGGGACCTTCGGCCCAAAGGTTTCCGGTATGGATCCGCTTGATGGGGCTGCTGCCAATTTTGTATTTTTCGAATTCGGGATCGATCGCGATGACATCGGGTTCGGGATAGCGGACCGGAGGCGCGTTGGGGCCAAAATCCCTGGGTGGGGCGCCTTCTTGTCCCCTGAGCGCAAGTGTTGCTCCCAAAGCGGCGAAAGCGGTGGCGAAACCTCGGCGGGAAAGCGCGGACATCGGAGAGACCTCCCTACAAGAGTGTGACATGCCAAACAGAAACAAAGGATCAGCCAATCAGGGCCTGGAATTTCGACCATGCCTTGTCCCATTCGTCCCGATCCGCGGATGAGGGATCAAAGGTGGTGAGACCGAAGGAGTTCCGGATCACCTCGCGGGCCTGGGACAGGTCGGAAACAAGCCTGAGACCCATGGCCTGGGTCATGATGTTGCCCAGGGCGGTCGCCTCGACGGGTCCGGCGAGGACCTCGCGCTGACAGGCGTCGGCGGTGAACTGGTTGAGGAGGGTATTTTGGCAGCCTCCACCGACAATATGGATCGTTTCGATATGTTTTCCGGTTAGCTCTTCCAGCTTCCCCAGCACCCACCGATAACGAAGGGCGAGCGATTCGAGGGCGCAACGGACAAAAGCGCCCGGCGTCTCGGGCGCGGGCTGGCCCGATTTGCGGCAATATTGGGCGAAGGCGTGGGTCATCGACGAGGGGAGGATGAAGGAGGCGTCATCGGGGTCGACGATGGAGCGGAAGGGTTCGGCCTCCCTCGCCTGGAGCACGAGGGCTTCATAAGAGTATTCCGATCCTTTACGAGCATAGTCGCGGCGAATCTCCTGGACCAGCCAAAGCCCCATCACATTTTTGAGCAGGCGGATCGTGTTGCTGACACCGCCTTCGTTGGTGAAATTGGCGGCCCGGGTCGCGTCGTTGACCAGGGGCGCGGGTATTTCGACCCCCATGAGCGACCAGGTTCCCGAGCTGATGTAGGCCCATGAATCGCCCCTCGCGGGAACGGCGGCCACCGCGGCGGCGGTGTCGTGGGTCGCGGGCGCCACAACCCGTGTTTGGGAAAGACCGGTGTCTCCCAAAAGCCCCGTCCGAAGGGGCCCAAGCTCGGTTCCCGGGGCGATGATGGTCCCCAACATTTTGGTGGGAAGGCCCAGGCCGGAGATAAGCTCCGTGTCCCAGGAGCGCCGGACCGGATCGAGCATTTGGCTGGTGCTGGTGTCTGTGTATTCGTTGGCCCGAATGCCGGTGAACCAGTAGTGGAACAGGTCGGGCATGAACAACATATGCTCGGCCATGTCCAACTGGGGGGAATGGTCACGCTTCATCGCGGCAAGCTGGAAAAGCGAATTGAACCGCATCATCTGCAAGCCCGTACGACCATACAGCTTTTCGCGTGAGACCTTGCCGAATACTTCCTCTACGATGGTTTCCGTGTGCGGATCGCGGTAGTGACGGGGATTGCCCAGCAAGGAGCCATCCCGTCCGATGAATCCGAAATCGACACCCCATGTGTCGACGCCGAGGCTGTCGAGGTGGATTCCGCCGCTACCGCAAAGGTTCAGGGTGTGGAGCATTTCCCGAAAAAGGGAAAGCACATCCCAATGAAGCCGGTCCAAAGTCCGAACAGGCAAATTGGAGAACCGGTGAAGGACCTCGAGCCGAACCGCGTTGCCGTCAAAGGTCCCCAGGATTCCCCGCCCGGACTCGGCACCCAGATCAAAAGCCAGAAGATTGCGGGAAGCGTTCATGCGGATACACCGACTTGACCAGATGGAGGGAAGGAACCGCCAGGAAATTCAGGTACCCCGGACAGGTTGAGACCCGCAGGGCATGCTTGGGGTATAGAATACAGATGGAGGAGAGATGGGCATGACAAAAGGTGAAGAGAAGCCAATCGCGCCGGAAGATGTGGTGGCCCCCCCCCGCCCCGGGCAAGCTTTGGTTCTCTTTGATGGGTATTGCCCGTTCTGCCGGCTTTCCATGAACAGCATCCGCCGCCTCGACTGGTTTGGCGTGCTGGCATGGCGCAGTTTCCGACATCCGGAAAATGTTCCCCAGACGAATCCTCCCCTGGATCCTTTCCGTCTCGAGGAGGAAATGCACCTCATTGGGCCCGGCAAAGGTCAGGTTTTACACGGTTTTGGGGCATTTCGATACATGGCTTGGCGGCTTCCCCTTCTTTTGCCTATAGCGCCGCTCCTGCATATCCCGGGTGTGCCTTTTTTGGGCCAAAAAATATATCTATACATAGCCAAAAATCGATTCGGAATGATTCCATGCAAGGACGGGGTTTGCACAATCCCTTCCAAATCCCCAAAATAAGACCACTATAAGACCATTCACCGGTCGCGAAATTCCTCCTTTTCCCTGAAAGTCCTCCATGCCACCCAAGACCTTGCGTGAACTTCGTGACGGCGAAACTTTTGAAGGGGTTTTCCTGGCCACGGGCAAGCAAGTCCGCAGCAACAAAAACGGGCAACCGTATCTTCAGGTCGATCTTTGTGACCGAAGCGGCCCGATGACGGCGAGGCTTTGGAATTGTGATGAAAAAAAATCCAAGTCCTTCGAAGACGGGGAATTTGTCCGGGCCAAGGCCCGCGCCCAGCTTTTCCAGGGCGCGATGCAGCTCATCCTGACCGACATCGAAAAAGCTCCCGAAGGGTCGTTCAATCCGGCGGACTTTTTGCCCCGGACCGAGATGGATGTGTCCCGGTTGCTCGAGCGCCTTCGTGGTCTGATCCGGTCGATGGACTCGCACCATCTGCGTGCCCTGGGCGAGGCGTTCCTGATGGATGGGGACCTCATCGAGGGTTTTTGCCGGGCTCCCGCGGGCATCCGCCAACACCATGCCTATATCGGCGGGTTGCTTGAACATGTTGTGAACATGATGGAGGTTTCCGACAAGGTGTCGCCTTTGTATCCTGGCCTCAACCGGGATCTACTTCTTTGCGGATGTCTTTTGCATGACATGGGGAAGGTTCGCGAACTCTCCTACCAATCCTCGTTTGGCTACACAGACGAGGGGCAGCTTGTCGGACATATCTCCCTTGGCGCGATCATGCTCGAAGGCCTCCTTGTCAAAGCGGCGGAACTGACCAGCGAGCCTTTCCCCTCCGAACTTCGACTGCGCATCCATCACCTGATTGCCAGCCACCATGGAACGCTCGAATTCGGAAGTCCCAAGGTCCCGATGACCCCCGAGGCCCAGGCCTTGCACCTGATCGATATGCTCGACAGCAAGATGCACCAGTTCCTGAGAGAAATCCGCGCGCATCAGGCGGATCCGGGAGCCTGGACTCCTTTTGACAACAGCCTAGGCCGCAAATTCTTCAAGGGATCGGCCGAACCCAAGGCTTAGAACCGTTGGCGGAAATCTCCATCGTATCAACCGCAAAACCAAAACTGTCACCGGGGAACAAGTGCATTCACACCCTTGTTCCCCGGGATCCCACAAAAATCAAGCGCTTTGTGGAACAATGGAACTCAGATTCAGCCGGACGACATGGCTAAAATTGAAGAAGTAGTAATAATTCGGATTACTGCTACTAATATAGGAGTTTGATTCGGGTGTCGCTCCCGCGGGTTGCATCCACTCATAACCACCCGATCCGTCGGATTGGCTTGGGGGCACAAACCAGGGCCGAATCTGGGGGCCGGATGGCGCCACAACCCCGATGGGATACCCGTTGGAATCGACACCCGCCTGGACTCCACTACCATGGCTGTCCATGATGGTTGGGACCGAATTGGTTGAGCCGACATTTCCCACCCACATGGTCACATGTTGGGCCCCATCCGTTGCGGTTCCTCCACCATAGTAAAGGAAATCGCCTGTCTGAAGGGTATTGTTGAGCATCTGGTAGGTGGCTTGGGCCCCGTTGGCGGTATAATAGTTCGTCAGGTTTGTACTGTTTAGAAGCCCCTGGGCAGGGTCATTGTTGATATAGATGTTGGAAGTCCCCTGAAGGTTGATTCCATGCTCGGTGGAATTGGTCCACTGGGTCGCGCCATTGCTTGTGGTTCCCTGGGCGGACACGCCGGTGGGAATGGTGAATCCCAAAGCGAAGTCGGTAATGAAGTTGGTGTAATCACTGCAATCCAGCCCAGGCGCCTGCATTCCGGCGGGGGTAAGGGTATAGGCCCCATATTGGGAAATGATTTGGCTGAGGGATTGACCATTTTGGGGTTGGAACCAGGCGGGCATGTGATGGTGCTGGTAGTAAAATCCAAGGTTCATGATCTGAAGCGCCCCGGCCACCATTCGTTCCTGAAAAAAGTTGGCGGGAATCGTCGGGTTGGACGAATTTGTCAGCAAAGATGGGAGCGGAAACGAGGGATCCGAGGGAGGCGGCCCCTCCATGTTTGGCCCCCAGGTCCCAGTTGTGGTTGAGGGATACCAGCCATTGTTGGCGAATGCCTGGTTGGTTTGGTTGGTGGGAGTGTTCCAGGGAGAGTTGGAAAAATCGGAAAAGAGATTGTCGGTCGAATTTGTAAAATTTAGCTGGAATGGGCTCTGATACGCCACCTGCCTTGAAGGAAGGGTTCCCGATGTCCCACCCGCGACTCCGTTGGTTAGATTGCTATTGATCGTTTTCACACCCGCCAATAGCTGGGTCCCCGCTCCGCCTCCAAAGGGAAACGCGTTCAGATTGTAAGCCGGTGGGTTATCCCCCACCACAGGCGACGCGAAGATATTTGGCACCGACTGGACCAAGGGCGCCGGGGTTGATGGCGTGGTCGCTCCCGCAGCCAAAGGATATAGCGAAACAGAAGAATTCACAGGGTTGGCCACAAGCACCATGGGAGCGGCGTAATTCGAAATCGTCGCGTCAAACATGTACCCGACCGGTGCCATCGAAATCTGAAAAGAATTGGATGAACCAGGGGTGGTGTTGGGCAGAGTCACACTCGACTGGACCGGTGTTCCCGACACAAGGGAATAAAGTCCCACCGTTCCGTTACTTGATACAGGGTTATAGGCGGCGATCGTGCCGTTGACCAAAGGGGCGTTGTTGGTTGGTGTGAAAAGGCCGGTAAGGCTGTTGGCCCCGACCCCGCTCACCGGACCGGCCTCCGGAGCGACAATACTCTCGATCAATTGCACCTGGACCGGCGCGTTGACACCCCCTGTGCCAAAGGCGAAATAACTGTTCTGGATGGAGGGATTATTGGGATTGGAAATGATGGAACTTCCCGAGTACGAAACCACCCGGCTGCCACCACCCTTGCCCGCCCCAACGATCAAATCGGCGACGGGATCCCCATTCAGATGCCCGGCGGCCAGGCTGACTCCACCGGTAAATTTCTTATCGGAAAAAGCATAAAAAGATCCGATTTGGGTGGCAGGGTTCCCGTTTCCGTAGATCCGGACATGGGGAGCGGCGCCAGCTCCCGCACCCACAGCCAGGTCGTCCACACCATCGGCATTAAAATCTCCGGCGGCGACCGCTGCCCCACCCTTGAACGCCTTGTCAAAAGCAATGAAACTCTGAAGGGTCACAGGATTGGAAAAAGTCCCCTGGGAGGGTGTCTGGGAATTGGCATTATTGACAAATGTCTGGTACATATCAAAGATTTTGACATGGGAATGCACATTCCCCGAGGCGCTCACGATGAGCTGCTGATAGCCCTTGTTGAGGAAATCCCCAACCGCCATGTTTACCGCCCCCTGGTAGCCGGCGAATGGCACAAAGGTGTTCACCGATTGACCGGCCATCCCGGTATCGCCCGTTTCGATCAGTTGAATCTGGGTGGCCGTCCCACTCGCGCCGGCAATGGGAAGTGCCAATACAACCGATTGGTCCCCATAGAGGTTTCCCTGGACTATTCCTCCCGAAAGACTGGACGGATTCCAGCGGGATTCGAGATGTTCCAGGGATAACCTGCTGGCCCCGTTTTGCGATGACCCAGGGGAACGGAAAAAGGTTTTCGATTTCGCTCGTTTGAACATCCCAAATACTCCGGTCAAAAAAGGTCCAGTCGATCCTTGCAAAAGTCCTGTCACCACGGATTCCGTCAGAGACTACCGCGCCCGTTTGTCCCCTTTATCATGATCCACCCGTGCTTCCGGGAGAGGCAAACCCCATCGCGGTGTTTTGAAT
>CAWUOD010000100.1:0-8353 GCA_963923115.1 uncultured Singulisphaera sp. | reverse complement strand
GGCCCTTAGGCGCATTTGCTCCCCTGATTCCAGGGCATTTTGGCGATAAGCATGCCCATGGCGCAGGTGTTGGTGATTCCCGCGAACATCAGGCCCGCCCCGACAAAGCCCGCCAGACCGTAGGCATAAGGGTGGACAAAATAGCCCAAAACGACGCCTGTGAACACCAGGAATCCGGCCGCTATGCGGACCTGGCGTTCCAGTGACATTGCTTTTTTCCCGCGAATGACCGGAAGTCCCGCCGCGATCCAGGCGCCGGTTCCGCCTTCCACATTGACCAGTTCCTCAATCCCGGCCTGGGAGAGCTTTTCACAAGCCATGGCTCCCCTGGTTCCTGATTGGCAAATGATGTGGATCTCTCCCTTAACGGTGCCAATCGCTTTTTGGACAGCTTCGGGGGTGATCCGATCGAGGGGGATATTGATCGCCTCCTCCACATGGGCGGCACCAAATTCCGCCGGGGTCCGAACATCCAAAAGCCGAACCGCTTTGCCCGAGCGGAGTAGCGCATCGAGCTCGTTTGGGGTAATCGTGCTGATCATGGATGAAGGTCCGGCAGGAGGTTTTTGTGGTGATTGGTACTTTGGATCTTATCGGGAAAAAAGGTCGACCGGCGCGGTTTGGGAAATCGGATGGAGGTAAAGGCGCGATCAAAAGTCCGGGTGACACGGTTGGAAATGGCATTTGGGTGAGGGGGGCGTTTGGAAGGGCTGTATTTCGTGATGAGTGGTTTTGGTGGAAAGTGCTTGAAATATCTTGAGGGAAAGCGGCCTGTTTTCCTTGCCCCGGGCCCCTTTAGGTTGCAAGAATGAAGGTTATAAGAAGAATGCCGTCAATAATGGCGGCGCGGGGCTTGGGGGAAGTCCGGTCATGGTGAGTCGCCTGGCGTGGAGGGGCATTGGCCCTGCGAGCGTGTTGGCGGCTTTATTTGCCGTTTTTTCGTTGCTAGCCCAGCCACCCGGCAACACCCCCATCCCTCTCCCTCCGGGAGGTCAACCGACGGATCCCAACATGGATCTCGCAGGGGTGGCTCTTCCCCGAAACAACCGCCTGGAAAGTCAGGTCCAGGCGGCCCAGGAATACTCCCTCTCGAAAAATTGGCAGGAAGCAACCTCAATCCTGCAAAAGTTGCTTGAGCTTCCCGAGGATGTTTTCGTTCTGCGAAGCCGCACGACAACAGATGGAAAACGGGCGGATGTGATGGTCAGCATCCGTCAGGAAGCAGACAGGATGGTCGCGGCTCTTCCCAAGGAGGGCAAAGAGTTTTACCAACTCAACTATGGCGCCCTTGCCGCGGGACTTTTGAAAGAAGCCAAGGAAAAAGCCAGTCCGGAGCTGCTGGGCCGCATTTTGAGGATTTACCTCCATACCCAGGCGGGCGCCGAGGCGGCCGTCCTTTTGGGGACCTATCAGCTCGACCGGGGTAACTATTTCGCGGCGAGCTTGTGTTTTGATCGTTTGATCGAGCGCGGCGGGATCGAATCCGTCAGTCCGGTCGCTTTGGCGCGGGCGGGATTGGCCTTTCAGCTTTCCGGTGATACGACCTCCCGCGACAAGGTCTTTGCCCAGCTTCGTTCGCGGGGCATTCGGGAGGTTCCGATTGTGGGCAAAACGATTGTCCCGATCGACGAATGGCGCGCCCAAGTGGTCAAAATGACCCGGCCGACCGAGGCGGGAGTCAGTGATTGGGCCCTTGTTGGTGGAAGCCCCAAGCGAACCGCTTCCGCCCAGGGCGGGACCGCGTTCCTTGAACCCGTTTGGCGAAAGCCGACGGTTCGGGAGTCCGATTCCAAGGCACTTCTGGTTCAGTCCCAATCGGCTCTTCTGGATCGGATGGCCCCGCTTGTTCCCGGGATGATCCCTCTTGCCGAGAAGGCGATGATTCAGGGGAAGCCGGTTGACCTGGTGGTTTACCGCAGCTCCTGGGGGGTTCACGCGGTCAATTTGAAGAGCGGGGAACTTGAGTGGGAATCGCCAAATGAATGGTCGGTCGATGGAATGTCCAACCCCAGAAGGCTGGATATTTCCCGGCGCAAACAGGCGGTTTCGGAATGGGTCGGGACCTATCTCAACATGGGCGCGCGGGCTGGCGTTCCTCTTGAAAACACCACAGTTGGGACTCTCGCTTCGGATGGTCAGCGGGTATATGCGATCAACGATTTGCAGGTGCCGCCTCCGGTGATGAATGTTGGATACGGGATGCCTTTTGACGCCTCCTCCGGGGGTGGTTTTGGCCGCTATGGCCCGGAAATTTCCGATGCCATCCAGTCAAACCGTGTCAGGGCGTATGACCTTGCCAACGGCAAACTCAAATGGGAAACGGGTGGTCGTGGGGATCTGGCCCTCGCGCCTGGCGGCGCCGCAACGGGTGGAAATCCGTCGGAAGTCCAGGGTCAGGTTGTGGACTTGTCCGAAAGCCACTTTTTGGGAGCGCCTTTGCCGATTGGGGGAAGGCTTTATGTGCTTAATGAGAAGCAACAGGAGATCCGGCTTTTGACACTGGACCCGGAGACGGGGAGGGTGCTCAGTTCCCAGACTTTGGTCACGACCCGCGACCGGCTGGTAATGGACACCCTGAGGCGTTCGATGGCGGCGCATCTTGCTTATGGGGACGGGATTTTGGTTTGTCCAACCAATGCAGGGGCTATCCTTGGCGTGGATATGCTCACGGGGAGCCTTGTTTGGTCCTACCTTTATCGCGAAACGGGTGATGGCGCGACAGACATTGTCGAGGGTGGTGTTCGTCGGCGAAGGCCCGTCATGGTACCGGCCATGCCGGCAACGCCGAACTCGGGTTCCCCCGGCTCGTTCTGGAGGTCGGCGCCTCCGATGATCGCCGGTGACCGGGTTGTTTTCACATCGCCTTATGCCAAATCGCTTTTTTGCCTGGACCTCAGGACCGGGGTGAAGATCTGGTCACAACAGCGTTCGGATGAGGATCTCTATTTGGGAGGGGTCCATCAGGGCAAGGTGCTTGTGATCGGAAAGCGTTCGGTCCGGGGGATCGATCTGGCGACAGGCCAAACCGCATGGACAGTCGAAACAGGGAATCCCTCGGGTTATGGGACCGCCACAGGCAATCTTTATTTCCTCCCCCTTCGCGAGTCTGTCCGGTCCCGTGATCCGGAAATATGCACGATCGACATCACGACGGGCAAAGTCGTCGCGCACACAAAAAGTCGCAAAAAGGAGGTTCCCGGAAACCTGGTGTTTCACGGGGGCGAAGTGATCAGCCAGGGGCCAATGGATTTGGGAGCGTTCCCGCAACTTGCGGTGAAACTGGCCCAGATCGATGAAAAAATCCGGCTCAACCCGGCGGATCCCGAGGGATTGGCCGATCGTGGAGAATTACGACTGGACAAGGGGGATTTTGCCGGGGCGATAGCGGATCTGGACACATCCCTTGGAAACAGCCCCGCTCCCGCCGTTCGGGCCAAGGCGGGTGAAAAGCTTTATGAGGCGTTTGCCGAGGCTTTCCAGGAGGACTTTGGCAAGTGGGAGTCGATGCTTCTGCGATTTGAGCAGGTTTGCAAGGTCGATGGAACCTCCCCGGAGGCCAAGTCGGAGGAGCGGAGACGGCAGGCGACCTATCTTGGTCTTTTGGCAAGGGGACGCGAAAAACAGGGTAGGCTACTCGACGCGGTGAAAGCCTACGAATCCCTGGCAAGCGTCGTCGACCCGGGAATGTTCTTCACGCCCAGCGATGATTCCGCCTTGAGGATTTCCGCGGACGCTCTTTCCAGGGGAAGGTTGACATCGATGTTTTCCTCGGCGAAACCCGAAGAGAAAGCGGTTCTGGAATCCTGGTTGGCGTCGCGACTCGCGGAGCTTGGGACAAATCCCGAGGACAAATCCCAGGCGGCCAAACGAAGTGCGTTTGCGATTGCTTTTGGCGGTCTGTTTGATGCCGGACGGGTGGCCTCCATCGAACTGGCCAAACCCGCGGTCGATCCGGGTTCCCCGCTGGAATTGGTCCAGGCGGAGCGACTGTTGGAGGGCGCCCGGGCGGGAGCCTGGCCGGCGAATCAGGCGGCTCTTGGACTTGAACTGGAAGCGCGGATCTACGCGGCCAGACAGCTTGTTCCCGATGCGGCCCAGACCCTGACATTCGCTGCGAGCCGCTATCCCGATGCGATTGTTCGTCCGGGAATGACCACCCGCCGTGTGCTTGATGAATTGGCGGCGGACAAGCGTTTCCTCCCTTTTATGGCGGAGCCAAGCGCCATCGCTCCCAATGGCCCTATCAAGGTGATTGAAGAGCGATCAAACAATGTCCCGCGTCTGGCGGTGCTTCACCCGGTGATTCGCCAGGGGAGCGCGCCTGTCTGGTTTGATCGTCATCAGTTTCACCTGCAAAACACCAACCAATCCGGGAATCTGACGCTCAAAGTGACAAGCCAGACCTCGGGTGAGACCTGGGATTTGGCGCTGGGTGGCCCGTCGCTGCACCAGTTTCTGATGCAGGGAACCGTGCCGGGGACCAAAAGACAGCCGTTTGTCTATCAGACATCGGGGCATCTGATGGTTCTCTGGATCGCCAATATGGTACATGGAATCGATCCGATTCGTCGCAAATTGCTTTGGGAGGTCAATCTCGCCGCGGGTAAGGCCCAGACGACCGCGGGACCCGGCTCCGGAGCCAATTTTCCGAACCCTCCCCGCGGGATGGGCGGGATGGGTGGAATGGGGCGGCCCATCAACCTTGGCCCGGGCAATTTCATGATTGATCCCGTGGATGGGATGTTGGTTCAGGTCCGTGAGGACGGCTGGAAACAAAGGGTTGGCATGGCCGGTCCGATTGTCGATGGGGTGGTCACGCTCCTGGGTCGGGATGGCCTTTCGGGGCATGACATCATCACCGGGCGGGTTTTGTGGACCAGGACGGATATCCGTTCTGATCATTTGATCGTGGGGCAGGACGGGGGGGTGATCTTCCTTGTCCAAACCAATGCCGATGGCACGCCGGCGGGTTCGCGGGCCGTAAGGGTGATGGATGGGGCCCTTGTCCCCGCGGCGGATTTCTCGCAGGCTTACAGGCATCGACTTTTGATTTCGGGATCGAGGATCCTGGCGCTTGTTCCTGAAAAGCCCGCCGACAAAAATCAGAATTCCAAACCGGAGCCTGGACGGCTTTTGGTTGTCGAAATGAACGGTGGAAAGGAAATTGTTTCACGAATCCTTCCATCGGGAACCCGGGCCGCCGTCACGGATCTGGGCGATCTTGCCGGTCTGATTGGCCCGCAGGGCGAGGTGGAGTTTGTTTCGCTGCCAGATGGGAAAACCGTTCACAAGGTGATGGTGGAGCCCTCCCATGTCGAAAAGATCCAGATGCATTTGGTCGCGGATAATAGCAGGATCTACCTGGTTCCCAACAAACCGAGTGAGCAGCTTTTGGGTGGAATCCAGACAAATTTCATGGGCCAGCTCATGTTGAGGCTTTTGCCCGCGAATGGTGATGTTTATGCCTTTGACAGGCAAACTGGAAAATTGGCATGGCGCAACAACCTGGTCAACCAGTTGATGATTCTCGACAGGTTCGAGGAACTGCCCATGGTGATCTTCACCAGCCGTTTCAATCGTTTGGTGAATATTGCCAACGCCCGTTCGGTCGTTGCGACTGTTGGGTTGAAGGGGTATGACAAACGCACGGGCAAGCTGATTGTGGACAAGGACCTTGGCCAACAGTCCCAGCCTTTCCATGGCTTTGTGGTGGATGTCAGGCAGGGGCGTCTTGACCTGATGGACTATCAAAACAAGTTCAGTTTCCTTTGGGGCCCTGGTCTGGCGCTCGCGGAGGGTGCAAGATCGGCTTCCCTGCCCAGTGTGGCAACGGTTGTGCCAGGGGCTGTCGGCCAGGACCCGGGCGTCAATGTGAATCTTCCCGCGATGATTTTTGGGTTGCCCGGCGCTCCGGGGATGCGACCCGCCAATGCCAACCGGCCCGCGGTTCCCAGGCCGAATGGTCCTGGCCGTGCCAATGCGGCGGCGATTGTTGTTCCAGAAAACCCCAAGCCAGTCCCCCCTCCTGCCAAACCCGGGCAGCTCCCCACCAGAACAGTCCCTGCTGACCCGAAACCATAACGGAGTCGAAAATGACCAAAGCGGACGGCGCCCACCCTTGCCAGGGGACTTTTGCGACCTGTGACCATCCCGGTGCAGTTGTTGGGTCCCAGGCAAACTCATCCGCTAAATCGGGTCTCCCATTGGCGCCAAACCGGCGTGACTGGATGGCCACGGCCGCAGCCGCCATGGGCCTTCCCTTTTTGGTTCCTGGTTTATCGCGCGCGGACGCGGTTCCCCAGGAATATCGGGAGATGATCAAAAAGGGCCTGGATTGGATGGTCAAAAATCAGGCCAAGGACGGGCACTGGGAAGCATTTGGCGGGCAATATCCAATAACCATGACAGCCCTTGGCGGTTTGGCCCTCCTGATGGAGGGGAGCACCATCCGCGAAGGGAAATTCCGCGACAACATCCGCCGGGCAGTGGACTTTTTGATGGCCCGTTGCCAGGCTTCGGGTTTGATTGGGAATCCTGCTTTTGCCGGTGAAGCGGGCCGGTATATGTATGGCCACGGCTTCGGAATGTTGTTTTTGGCCTCGGTTTATGGTGAAGAGGAAGAAGGCGAAAGGCGCAAAAAACTGGAAGCCATCCTGACAAAGGCCGCCAAATTTTCATTCGAAGCCCAAACCCGTCGGGAAGTAAGCCGCGAGGGAAAGACAATTGTCTTTGGCGGATGGGGGTACCTGAGCGCCAAGGAAGGGAACAATTTTGACGAGGGGTCGGTCACCATCACCCAGGTTCAAGCCTTGCGGGCTGCGCGAAATGCGGGGATTGAGGTGCCCACTGAGGCCATCAAGCGTTCTGTTGCCTATCTTGAGCAATGTACCAATGCCCAAGGGGGCGTGATTTACAGCTTCGGTGGTGGGGGAGGCGGCGAAGGTCGTCCCGCTTTGACCGCCGCGGCGATCTCCTGTGGTTTTTCCGCGGGGGATTACGACTCTCCCCTTGTGCGAAAGTGGTTGAAGTTCTGCCAACAACACCTGGGCAATCTCGGCGCAAGCCGCATCGGTCACGATGAATACACGCACTATTATTGGGCCCAGGCGCTATACATCCTCGGAGATGAGGGGTTTGGCAAGCTGTTTCCCGACTCCGATCCAAAAGATCGGCTCACCTGGTCGGGATATCGCAAAGCCACATTTGACTACCTTCTTAGGACCCAGGGAGCGGATGGGTCGTGGAGTGGCGGGCATGTTGGACCGATCTATATCACCTCGGTCCACCTTTGCATTCTCCAACTCGACTATGCCGCCCTTCCGATTTACCAACGCTGATTCCCCCGATACGAACCTCATCATCCCACCCCAACCTGCCGGCTTTGTGCCGGGGAAACGGATTCCATGAGCGCAACTTACAGCTCCGCGTCTGAGGACACTTCCGCCCCTGATATCCGCGCGGCGGAAAGGCTTCAAAAGGCCTATAGCGATATTCGAAGCCAACTCTCCCGCGTGATAGTTGGCCAGGATCAGGTTATCGAAGAGCTGCTTATCGCTCTTTTCAGCCGTGGGCATTGCCTTCTCGAGGGGGTTCCCGGTCTGGCCAAAACCCTGATGATCTCGACCCTGGCCCAGTGTCTTTCGCTCAGCTTTGCGCGGATTCAGTTCACGCCCGACCTGATGCCATCGGACATCACCGGAACGGAAATCATCCAGGAAAACCGCGAGACGGGGCACAGGGAGTTCAAATTCCTTCAGGGCCCGCTTTTTTCCCAGGTGATTTTGGCCGACGAAATCAACCGCACACCTCCCAAGACCCAGGCGGCCCTTCTCGAGGCCATGCAGGAGCGGACCGTCACGGTTGGGCGCGTTCGCCACAAGCTTGAAAACCCCTTCTTTGTGTTGGCCACGCAAAACCCCATCGAACAGGAGGGCACCTATCCCCTCCCCGAGGCGCAGCAGGACCGCTTCATGTTCAAGGTGTATGTTAAATATCCCAAATTTGACGAGGAGTTCGAGATCGCGAGGCGAACCACCTCCGCCGAGACGGTCTCCCTCTCTCCGGTGCTGAGCGGCGAGGATATTCTTGAGCTGCAGAAGCTTGTCCGTCGCGTGCCGACAAGCGACCATGCCATTCGCTATGCGTTGGCGCTCGTTCGCCAGACCAGAATCAACGAGCCGGGAACCCCGCAATTCATCAAGGATTGGCTGTCGTGGGGGGCGGGTCCCCGCGCGGTCCAGAATCTTTTGCTTGGCGCCAAGGCGCGCGCGCTGCTCACCGGCCGGGTCCATGTCTCCACGGAGGACATCAAGGCGCTGGCGCTCCCCGTCCTTCGCCACCGTATTCTGACCTC
>CAWUOD010000099.1:0-8358 GCA_963923115.1 uncultured Singulisphaera sp. | reverse complement strand
TGGGCTCGGAGATGTGTATAAGAGACAGTCCCAGCAGAGGCTGATAGATCCACTTTGCCCAACGAACAAGAAAAGGCTCGGATTCGCTCACCGTGCGCAAATAAATCGAGGCAAGGACAGGCATCAGAAGAAGGGCCAGACAAAGCGAGGTGATCAATGCGAGGATGACGGTAAGCGCCATCGGTTTGAACATTTTTCCCTCCAGACCCCGGAGGGTGAGAATGGGCAAATAGACCAAAAGGATAATTCCCACCCCAAATATGACAGGTCGGGCGACCTCGGCACAGGCCTCCCGGATCACCGATACCGGCGCCGCATCCTTTTTGTTATGGTGGCGGTATTCCGCGACCCTTCTGACGACATTTTCGATGAGAACCACCGAGCCATCGACAATGAGCCCAAAATCGATCGCCCCAAGGCTCATCAGGTTGCCTGAAATGTTGGCCTGGACCATTCCCACAAAAGCCCCAAGCATGGAGAGCGGCACAGCCAACGCAACGATGACACCGGCGCGAAAACTTCCCAGCATGATTAGCAAAACAAGGACCACAAGCACGCCGCCCTCAATCAGGTTGTTGGTGAGGGTGGCAATGGTTTTCTTCACAAGATCCGTGCGATCATAAAAGGGGTCGATCATGATCCCCGGGGGCAGGGTCTTTTCAATTTGAAGGACCTTTTCCTTGACACGCTCGACAACCACCCGCGAGTTCTCGCCCGCCTGGAGCATGACAACGCCCACGACACCCTCGCCTTTGCCATCCCGGGTGGCGGCCCCCTGCCGGATGATGGGGGCGAACCTGATATCGGCCACCTGCTCCAGGAACACCGGGGTTCCATCGCCCCGGGTTTCCAAAACGATCTTTTTAATGTCATCAATTTTCTGGATAAGCCCCTCGCCCCGGACAATCCTCTGTTCCTGGCTGTGGAGGATGAGATATCCACCCCCGGCGTTGGCGTTGTTTTCCTTGAGCGCCGTGAGAATCTGGTGGATGGAGATCCGCTGATCCAGCATCCGGTCTGGATCAATCTGGATCTCATAAGACCTTAGATCTCCACCGGTTGTGTTGACCTCGATCACACCCGGAACCGACCGGAGGCCGAACGCGATGTTCCAGTCAAGCTCCTCGCGCAATTCCATCAGGGTGTGCCTGAATCCCGGTTTGGATTTCACCTCAAATTGGTAGATTTCACCCAGGCCGGTGGCGATCGGCCCCATGCGGGGCGAGGGGATTTCCGGGGGGATTTTCTCCCGGGCGTCAAGCAATCGCTCGCCGATCATCTGCCGGGCCCAGAAGATATCGGTCCCCTCCTCGAAGACAACCGTGACGACGGAAAGCCCGAATTGGCTCACAGACCGAATTTCTTCTACTTTGGGGATGCCCGAAAGGGAGGTCTCCACAGGAAATGTGATGAACTGCTCCGTCTCCTCCGCCGCCAAGGCCGGGGCGGTGGTCATGATCTGGACCTGGACATTCGTCACATCGGGAACCGCGTCCACAGGCAACGCGAACATGGCCGCCACGCCGGAAACGACAAGCAGCACAAGCAGCATGACCACTATGAAGCGGTTGTCCAAAGCCCAGTTGATTACCCTTGCGCCCATTCCCCGGGTCCCCTTCCCTTTTCAGGTCTGACTATTCCCCCGCCATCAGGTCTTTCATCAGCTCCGATTTCAGGATGAAACCGCCACGGGACGCGATTTTCATTCCCGGGGACAACCCCGATTCCACGACTTGCTCACCTTCCGATTCGGCGCCCAATTGGACATCCACCCTCCGGAATTTGTCCTCGCCTTCCAACACGAAAACAAACGCCTGGCGGCCGTCACGCTGGATCGATTCAAGGGGAACGGAAATCCCATCCGCTCCAGGCTGGACAAGCTCCACATCCACAAAGGAACCCGCTTTCAGGTTGTTATCCTGGTTGGAAACCACTGCCCGAAGGGAGACCGTCCGGGTTGTCGCATCGACCGCCCCACTCACCGAAAACACCTCCGCCTCCGCGGGAACCACCCCGGAGGAGGAGCGAAACCTGAGCTTTTTCCCGGTGATTCCACGGACCAGGGGGAGATCGTTTTCGTAGATGTCGGCCGTCAACCAAAGTCTGGAATAATCGGAGATCTGAAACATCTGGACAAGGGGGCCAATTCGCTCCGCGATCACCGCATGCTGATCGGTGATCGATCCGGAAAAGGGGGACCGTACAGGATAAAGCGAAACGGAGGCTCCCTCGGCGATGGGATCCATCGCGTCGACCTCGGCCGTGGTGTAGCCAAACATCAAAAGCTGGGCCCTCGCCAAGGATTGGGCGGTCTGGGCCTCGCGAAGTTTCTGCTCGAGCGAACGAACCTGGATTTGACCCTGAAATTTTGTCTCCTCGCAAAGTGCGCGAAATACCGCCTCGGCGGTGTCGTTGTCGGACCGGCTCTTTATGATCGCGGCCTCGGATATGGTGCCACGGGATTGGAGGTCGATATCATACTGCGCTTTGGCCTGGAATTTCCGGGCGTAGGCCGACATGAGTTGCGAGCGCAATTCTCCGATGGACCGATCGCGGAATCTTTCTTCTATCTGGTTGATCGCAACGCCTGCAAGCATGGCATCGACCATGGAAAGGGCATTGGCGGTGCTTTGCACCGTGCGGTCGTATTGGGTCCTGGCAAATTCCAGGGCAAGCCGCACCTTGACCAATTCGAGTTTGGCCTGGCCAACTTCGCGACAATCGAGGACGGCGAGTATCTCCCCCGCCTTGACCGACTGGCCGAGCCGAACCCGAACCTCCCGCACAATCCCATCCACAACGGGTGAGATATGCGCGATACGGGTCTCATCCGGTCCCAAACGACCGGTGCGCCAGACCTTTTTGACGAATGGCTTTTTGGAAAGGGTGCCGATCTGGATACCACTGGCTTCCCAGCGTTCCTTCGGAAAAGTCACCACTCCCTCGGTTGGGGCGTCCTCTTTTTTAGCTTCCTCGCCTGGCTTGTTGGGAACCAGGGGTCCATAGAGGAATAACCAACCCAGTCCGCAAAGCCCGCCTGCCCCAAGAAGGAGCCAAATGACAATTCCCAGGAATGTGGTTGGCTTTTGGCCGGGGGTTGTGGCGCCCATTGCCTTTAGGTCCGATGGCTGTTGGGAAATGGATTATCCAGTATTATCATCCTACCTCCCCAAAGGATTTTGGAGAGACGGAAAGACCCCCAATTTCCCGGAGGAATGTGGGGATTGGCGGTTTCCCGGTGACACAATTGGAATAGCTGGAACGGAAGACATCCCCTTCGATGTCTCGTTTTACCGCTCTCCGTTGTCACAGCGGGCGGCCAGATCCAGCTCATAAGCCAGTCCTTCGCGGGCGGGAGGAGTTTTGGGTTTGGGTGTCAGGCAAAACAGGTCCCATTGTTCATTGCCAAAGGACGCTTGCCTCACATACCAGCCATCCCCATATCGTTCCACCGGAAAAAGCGCGCAAAGAACGGGTTTGTATTTGAGGGTGTCCCCTTCGGCAGCACCCAAATTGTGCAGGACGCAACCCTTGTTGAAAAACACACACCAGTTGTCCACCACCCGGATGCTGCGCCCACCCGACTTTTTGCGATTCGAGAGAAAACCGACCTTTTCCACAAGCTTGCGGGCATTGGGCCGCATCAGCGGAAGTGCCTTTTTAATCACTTTTTCGATGGGGCCCGCGGTTTCCGGACCAATCGGAGGACGACTGTTTTTGCAACAAAGGCCCTCGCAACCCCTGCCATAGGTGCACTCGAAACGGGCCTGGTCAAGATTGATCACCTTGAGGGGAACCGATCCGGGAGGAAGTGTCTTTCTGGATTTTGTCTTGCTCATTGCGGGTGATTCCTGAATCGGGATAGTCTAGAAAAAAAACAGAGGCGGGACGCACTGTATTGCGCCCCGCCTCTGGATTTTTCAATCACCCAAATTCCATCCAGATCATTAATAGATCAGGATTACTTGTCCTTTTTGGGGATGTGGGCGAGTTCTTCCTTCACTTCGGCATAGTGGCTGAATTCCATGGTGAACGAAGCCGTTCCCTGGGTCGAGCCGCGAAGGTCCGTCGTGTAGCCGAAGAGTTCGGCAAGTGGGATCTGGGCGGTGATGTTCACGCGACCCTGATTGGTGGCCGATTCCATGATCACACCACGACGACGGCTGATGTCGCCTGTGATGAATCCCATGAATTTGTCGGGACCAACCACGCCTACCTTCATGATCGGCTCAAGAAGCACGATTCCCGCGGTGACTTGGGCATCGCGGAAGTTCTCCCAACCGGCCAATTGGAACGCGTCCTGCGAGGAGTCAACATCGTGGGTCTTGCCGTCAACAAGGCAAGCCTCGATGTCGACGCAGGGGAACCCGTACTTCGCGCCCTTGAGAGCGGCGCGACGAATGCCATCTTCGGTTGGCTTGATGTATTCCTTGGGAACCGATCCACCGAAAATACGATCATGGAAGTAGATGTTGTTGATATCGGGCTTCTCGCCCTCTTCTTCCATCTTCTTGTGCCAGGCCTCGATGCCTTCGGGGTTCAGGCGCTTGTATTCCACGACGACCACGGCGAACTTACCGCGACCACCCGATTGCTTGACATACTTCGTTTCCTGGGTGATGTCCTTGGCGATCGTCTGACGATAGGCAACCATCGGACGACCGGTGGTGACCTTCACGCCCGGGAAGCGTTGAAGCTTGTCGACGGAAACTTCGAGGTGAAGCTCACCCATACCCGAAATGATCAATTCGTTGGTTTCAGGATCGGTGTGGGCCTTAAGCGTCGGATCGTCCCGCACCAGGCGGCCAAGGGCGTCCGCCAGCTTGGTTTCGTCGGTGCTCTTGTCCGGAATCAGCGAACAACTAATAACGGGCTTGGGGAAGTTGATCGATTCGAGGGAGACGGGCTTGTTCTCGTCGCAGAGTGTGTTGCCTGTGTAGGTCTGCTTGAGGCCGATGATGGCCACAATCATACCAGGACCGGCGACATCAAGCTCTTCGCGCTTGTTGCCCATCATGCGGTAGATACGGCCAATACGCTCGGAGCGGTTGTTCGCGGTGTTGGTCACCGTGTCGCCGGGACGAAGTTCGCCCGAGTAAATGCGGACATAAACCAGGTCGCCGGAGGTGGCATCGGCAACGGTCTTGAAGGCAAGGCCGGAATAAGGTTCCTTGGGATCGGGACGACGGACTTCCTTGACCTTCGATTTTGGAACGATGCCGTCCACCGGAGGACGATCCGTGGGAGACGGGAGGAAATCGCAAACGGCGTCAAGAAGGTGCTGCACACCGTGGAAAGTCTTCGAGGAACCGCAAAGAATGGGTGTGAAGATCGTTTCGAGTGTGCCCTTGCGGATCGCTTTGCGAAGAAGCTCCTCGGAGATTTCCTTGTCTTCCAGAACGAGCTCGGCCACTTCGTCGGACGCCATGGAAGCCTGGTCGAGGAGCTTTGCGCGATACTCTTCGGCCTGGGCCTTGTGGCTATCGGGAATTTCGACATAGGAGAAGTCGATGTTCTTCTTGTCGTTGGGATTGCGCTGAATGAACTTCATGCGAATAAGGTCGATCACGCCGGCGAAGTCGGTGTATGCGCCCACGGGGATTGTGAGGATACAGGGCTTGGCGCGAAGCTTTTCGACCATCTGCTCGACACACGCGAAGAAGTCCGCGCCGGTGCGGTCCATCTTGTTCACATAAGCCAGGCGGGGCACTTTGTACTTGTTGGCCTGGAACCACACGGTTTCGGATTGCACTTCAACGCCACCCACGGCGCAAAACACGCCAACCGCGCCGTCAAGAACGCGCAGCGACCGTTCGACTTCGGCGGTGAAGTCTACGTGTCCGGGGGTGTCGATGATATTGATCATCTTGTCGCCCCAGTCGATCGAGACCGCGGCGGAGTTGATGGTGATACCCTTTTGACGCTCAAGGGGGTCGAAGTCGGTGGTGGTGTCACCACTGTCAACATCACCCACCTTGTGCTTGGTACCCGAGAAATACAGGATGCGCTCGGTGGTGGTGGTTTTGCCGGCGTCGACATGGGCGATAATCCCGATGTTGCGCACTTTGTCGAGCATGTTTCGTGGGCCGGGGCAGGTAGGCTCCCGGCACTCCTCCGTTATGGGACACCCCCGAAACCACATCCGCTGCGGCGCTGGGAAGTCCATGCAATAAAGCAAAAAAACGATCCAACAGGCCCCTGCTTGAGCAGGTTCCTTTTGGAAAGCTTGAAACGGTGATTATGACAGATGGACGGGGTTTTTTCGAGAGGAAAAGGGTGAAACGGGGTGAAGTTTCTGGGTAGGACGCAATATTAAACCTCCCAGATTGCCCATTCGGCTCACTTCCCAGTGGCAACCCACCAAATTCCAACCAGCAAAAGCAAGCTTGCCAGCAACACAAATCCGAAAATCCAAAGGAATTGGGTACTCGAGTTCCGGGATCCGGGGACAGTTTTTCTCGCCCGAGGTTTGCGATTTGGCGGGCTCACAGGGGCGCTTTCCCGGATTTGCCCTTCGGATTCAGCCGCCGCACCCAGCCAGGTCAACGCAATGTCCCGAAATTCGGGAATGTCCTTCAAGGCCTGAAATGGCCCTTCCCTTGTCCTTGAGGCCCGGATTTTGCGATCCGATATATTCGCGGCATCCCCCAACAAACCCTCCTTGATGGAGCGCCGAACCGCCCCAAGGGTCCCCATCACCGAATGAACCTCATTGTTTTCATCTTTCCAGGAAAGATACCAGGTTTCTTTCTCCCCCACGGGGGATGTTTGCAGCTGGGATTTGCGGGTGCTTCTTCCCGTCAGATCTTCAATGAACTCCCGGCATCCCTTCTGACGCAGCATCGGATCCGCGCTCATCGAACGGCGAATCGCCCATTCCACGCGCTCGCTGGCGAGGGGATTGAGTTCCCGGACCGGAGCGAACTCATTGTGGATTTTGCGCATCCATGCATCCAATGGGTTCGCCATCTTGAACGGCGTGACCTTGGTTAACATCGCATAAAGGGTCGCGCCCAAACTGTAGATATCACACTTAATCGTGGCGTTTTTGGCGTTCTTGAATTGTTCCGGGGCCATGAAGTGGGGTGTGCCCAAGCCCCGCCCGGTCCGGGTCAAATCCAGATCGGCCGCCTGTTCCTTCACCAGTCCAAGATCCGTCAATTTGGCGATGCGCTCCCCTGTTTTTTTGTCCCTTGCAATCAGAATGTTGTCCGGTTTCACATCACGATGAATCAGATTGTGGCGATGCGCATTGTGCAACCCCTGGGCCACCTGGGCAATGAGCCGAATGGACTCCGTTTCGTTGAGTGGCCCCTCCTTTTCGATCAAACGCGAAAGGGGCTCACCATCGACATATTCCATCACCAGATAAGGCGAACCCTCCCAGTCCCCATAATCCAGTGCACGAACCACATTGGGGTGATCGATCGTCGAGGCGGCTCGGAATTCCTGTTCGAATCGCTTCAGCATGACCGGATTGTCGGTCAGGTCGTTGAACATCAGCTTGATCGCGACGATTTCACCAGTTTTATCATTGCGGGCCTTGACCACAGTTCCCATTCCGCCGTCCGCAATCCGCCCAAGAATGGCGTAATTGCCAAGCCTTGGGGGTAGCGTGAAAAAACTTCGATCGACGGCCATGGACCCTTCCGGAAGATATGCTTGGCTCTTTCTATTGGGATTTTACATCTACCCTGCCCCAAGGGGAAAGGACCACCCGGGAAAAGTCCTTTCCGGGAAAGACTTCCTGGGCATTCAGATCCCCTGGATCCCGGGGTGCCAGGGTTTGCTTCGCAAGTTCCCCATGGGTGACCAACCCTTCGGAAACCACCAGGCCAAACCAGCAAACCCCGCGAAAGGGTCCCTGAAAACCTCACCCGCAACCTGGTATCGGACGGATTATTCCGGGGGCGCAATGGAGCCATGCTTTCCGATGAGCCCGGCCCCTTATCGTTGGGGTGGCACCCGGAATCCGTTGTTGCTGGGAGGCGTATCCTTGATTCCACTTCCCGGACGGACAACCCCACCCAAACCAAGCGCCTCGGGATGGCGGGCGAGCTTATCCATAAATATCTCGGCGTTGTTCATTATGCGGGCAATTGTCGGAATCTGTTGCACCACGCCAACCAGGATCTGATCGATTCGATAGTAGACCGTCGGATCGTTCAGGAACTTTTTCAGGGCTCCCTCTCCTTCCGTCAGACCCTTGAACAGACCCTTCACCTCCGAAAGGAAGTCGTTGATATTCAACACGGCATCATCCACATTCCGAAGGATCATTCCCACACGGGCCCCGGATGCCCCGACCGGAGTCCCCCCCGGCGTCGTGAGGGAGGGTATGGGCGAGCCAGACGACGA
>CAWUOD010000098.1:0-8402 GCA_963923115.1 uncultured Singulisphaera sp. | reverse complement strand
TATCGTCGGCAGCGTCAGATGTGTATAAGAGACAGGGTTCGTGCAGGCCAAAAGCGACGCCGCGGATGTTCGGCCCGGTGGTTTTACACCACTCCCAACCCATTGCGATGGGCAAACCCAATGGCGGATTTTCGCCCACGGGAAAGACCCCTATTTCCCCGCCTGGGTCGATACGCTCCAACTCAACCTCCTTCACCCGGACCTGATCAAGGCTCATACCGAAAACCTTTTGCATGCCGCCAGGCAGTGCGATGGCCTCCGATGCGACATGGCAATGCTAGCACTGGGGGATGTGTTCAGAGGGACATGGGGCCCCCTTGCGGATCCGGCCGACGGTTCTCCTTGCGCGGACGAGGATTTTTGGACGACAGCCATCGACAAATTGCGGACCGAAGCACCGGATTGCCTTCTTTGCGGAGAGATTTACTGGTCCATGGAGGGGCGAATGCTCGACATGGGCTTCGACCTTGCCTATGACAAGGCGGCATACGACATTTTGCGGCATGGGGATGGCAGAAGCCTCAAGGGGTATGAGACCGCGGTGGCAAAACGGCTCCAATCCCTGGTGCGATTCGCCGAAAACCACGACGAATCCCGTATGGCGGAGGCCTTTGGCGCCAATCGCTCCGTTGCGGCATTGCCCCTGGTCCTTTGGCACGATGGCCCGATTCTCGTCCACACGGGCCAACTGCGTGGTGAACAAAAACCCGCGGGCATCCACCTCTCAAGACAGGCGCCGGAATCGGCCGTCGGGGAGATCGCGAGACGGTCGGAACTCCTTCTGGGGCTTTGGCCGAAACTTGGCGAAAGCCTCGCCGTGGAAGCGATTCCGGCATGGCCGGGCAATCCCTCCCATGAATGCCTGGTCGCGAAAGCCTGGCAATCAAACAATAGAAAGATCCTGCTTTGTGTCAATTTTGCGGACCATGCTTCCCAGGCCCGCCTCCGGCTTCCCGGCTCATGGACAGACACGAAAGTCACCGGCGGGGTCCTCGAAATGAACGACCATATTAGCGGCCTCAAGATATCACCGAACCGCTCGGAGGTCGGGGAGGCGGGACTGTTTGTGGACCTGCCCGCGTGGGGAACCCACCTGTTTGAGATCGGAACAATCACGGAGACCGGGGCCTCGCCCGCCATGGTGCCCAAACAATAATTTTTCTAAAGGGAGATCTTTATCATGCATGTATGGATGCTGGATGGCGGATTCGGATCGCAACACCTCCGCAAGGCGCTCCGCCCCGAGCCCACCCCCGGACCTGGACAGGTTTGTCTAAGGATGGAAAGCTGGTCGCTTAATTACCGCGATCTGTTGGTGATCCATGGCCGTTATCACCCCGGGCTCAAACTCCCCCATGTTCCATGCTCGGATGGTGTTGGAATCGTCGAAGTCGCCGGCCCGGGTGTGGAGGGCCTTAAGGTTGGCCAAAGGGTCGCCACCTGTTTCATGCCCGATTGGACCTATGGGCCGCTGAATGATGCGGCAAGGGCAAGCGCGATTGGCGCGGAAGTCCCGGGTATCCTCTCGGAATATGTCGTTTTGCCAGCCCATGGTGTGATCCCCGTCCCGGATTACCTCTCCGCCAACGAGGCGGCAACCTATCCATGCGCGGGTTTGACCGCATGGAACACCCTGTTCGAGGCCAGCACTTTGAAACCGGGTCAAACCATTCTCACCCTGGGCACAGGCGGTGTGTCCCTTTTCGCGATCCAGTTTGCCAAACTGGCCGGATTGCGAGTCATCGCCACCACCGGCACACCGGAAAAAGCGGCCCACCTGAAAAATCTGGGCGCGGACCATGTTATTTTCCACCACGACAATCCTGATTGGGGTCGGCAAGCGAGGGACTTGGCCGGCGGCGATGGAGTCGATCTGGTGGTCGAAGTGGGAGGCGCGGGGACCCTCGATCAAACCATCCAGGCTGTGCGCCCGGGTGGAACCATCGCGCTCATTGGACTTCTCGCCCAAAACGCCAAGAACAATCCGAACCTTTTGCCCATCCTGATGAAAGCCATCCGACTACAGGGAATTTTCGTCGGCTCCAGGGCGATGTTTGAACGCATGAACATCGCGCTTGAGTCATGGAGACTCAAACCTGTCATTGATTGCGTATTTCCTTTTGACGAGGCGCCCCAGGCCTTCGCTCACCTGGCTTCAGGGAAGCATGTCGGAAAAGTCTGCATACAGGCAATCTAGGATCAAAAATCACCAGGACAGCCCGGGGCATCGCCTTTGGGCTGTCCACGGCCAGACAATCAACGACAGTGCCTATACTTACGGCCAAATTGGGCCCGTGATCGCAAAACGGTTTGCTTATGCCCGCTTCATCACCACCTGGGCGGGATTGATCGCCTGGTATTTGCCTTTGTTCGCGGTAATTTCAAACGCCTTTGGAACCGATTCGATCCCTTCGAGAATATGTGTGATCGTCGATTTGACACGAATCCTGCCCGACGCGACCAGACGAACCGTGTGTTCCAGATGCTCCTTGGTGCTGATATCCGGAAAAAGGTAACGAAGACTTCGCTCGCGCAACAAATCCACATCCAACTCCAAAGGGGAGCCAAACCAGGAAACCCCGATGAGCTTGCCCCCGGATCGGACGGATTCGATCGCTTGTCGAAGTGATGTGGTTCCCGCCAATCCCTGTTTGGGACTTCCCCCGGCGCATTCAAAAGCAATGTCGGCCCCATTCCCCTCGGTCAGGTCACGAATAGCCCCAACGACATCGCAGTCACGGGCATTCAGGGCATGGTCCGCGCCAAGCTCCCGGGAAATCTTGCACGATTCTTCCCGAACATCCACAGTGATAATCAATCCCGCCCCGCTGTTCCGCGCAACCTGAAGGCACTCAAGCCCCATTGTCCCCTGGCCAAATATCACCACCGAATTACCCATCTGAATGCCGGCCGTCTCCACGGCGGCGATACTATCGCTTAGCGATTGGAGACAAGCCGCCTCGCTGTCGGATATCCGATCATCGACACGGACCAAGGCGATCTCGGGCAATGAGGCGATCTCGCTGAAACAACCGGGTTGATCGAATCCAATCACCGGCCCGCGACGGCAAAGGTGGCTCCGTTCGGATCGGCATAATGGACACGACTCACAGGGAAGTTTGGCCCTCGCTGCGATCCGATCCCCAACCCGAAATTTTTGAACCCCGGGCCCCACTGCGACGATGCGAGCGCAAAATTCGTGGCCGAATAATTGGATCGGGCCATCCTTTTCCATCCTCCTTTTCACACGATCATACGCGAGTGTCCGAATTCCAAATGCAAGCTGGGCCTCTGTCACGCTCGGTTGGACACACAAGGGCTCCACCAAAACATGCCTGGGAATCAGGTCGGGCACGGGAATGTCATCCAAACGGAAATCACCAAAATCGTAGAACCGCCAGGCTTTCATATTATTTCCTAATTTGGGGTCTTAAATGTTGTTATTGTTCCATCTCATCGGCTTTTGAAAATTCGCACCTTGCGATTTTTATCTATGGGGCCAATCTTTCCTTTTGTTCAATACGAGTGAATTTTTGCAAAGTATGACAATCCGGTGAAACAAGTCCACGGTTGCCCCCGGCCGACATCACAACCTCCGCGACATACAAATTTCCACGGGAATCAAGACAGAGGTCATGAGGCGCGAAGAAATCCCCGGGAGCCGTGGGATCCAAGCCTCCTCCCCAACTGGAAAGAAGCTTGCCGGCGCTGTCATACACCCCAACCCGTCCGCCCGTCGCGGCTTCATGGGGCGCGCTTGTGCCAGGCCACATTCCCGCCTTGTAACCAAGCTCGGCGACAAAAAATTTCCCCTGGGGATCAAGAATCACCTGACAGGGCCGGGCAATATCCCTCCATTCCCGAAGGTAATCCCCCTCCGGGGAAAAAAATTGCAAACGGCTGTTTTCGCGATCCGCGACGACCACCGTGCCATCCTTGGCCACCGCGATTCCATGTGGCACCCGGAACTCTCCCGGACCACCCCCCGGCGCTCCCCAGGACAAAAGGAGTTTCCCGGTGGGAGAAAACTTGTGAATCCGCGCATTGCCGTATCCATCGGAAACATAAATGTCCCCATCGGGCGATAGAGCGACATTGGTTGGAAAGTAAAAAGGCGGTCCGGCGTGCCGGATCGTGCGAAAATCGATGCTCGTGGCTCCCGTGTCGGACGGATTGCCACTTGTTCCCAGAGTGAAAAGCAAACGCCCATCGGGAGTGAATTTCCGGACGGTATGATCAAGATCATCCGTGCAATAGACGGAATCATCGGGACCGATGGTGATTCCGTGGGGACGAGCGAACACCCCCTCGCCCCATGATGAAAGGAAATTTCCCATGGCATCAAACAGAATCACAGGGTGGTTTCCACGATTGAAAACAAAAACCCGGTCCCTGGAATCCGTCGCCACGGCGGTAACTTCGGTCCATGTGAAGCCAGCCGGGAGTTTTTCCCAGTGGTCGTTCGGTTCATACCCCGCCCTTCGGCAATGATCGGTCGAGGGGGACAGGGAATCGTCTTCGACAGTTTTTCTCATGCAATCAGCTTCCCGCTTTCGCTTCTTTTTTGGTCCCGGGAATGGCCCGAAAACAAACTGATTTCTACAATCAGGATCCGTTTGAAATCCTTTTTCCTATGGATTTGGTTTTCTGTGGGGATGAAATCCCGTCGTTTTCACCCTTATGCGATAAAGGCTTTTGTCGATCGTGACATAAAGGGAATGGGAATCCTCCCCGACGCCAAATTCCACATTGCTGGGTATGCCTTTCCAATCTTCAAAGAGTCCTTTTTGATTTTGCGGCCCGGTCTCGAGAAATGCCAATTCGCGTCCCTGGGGACTGACCACCCTGATTCCGGGACGAGCCAGGCTTCGACATGTGAGGTAGATATTTCCGTCCGCATCAACGGTCATACCGTCGCAACCATTTTCCTTCCCGAAATCCACAAGGGTTCGTCGCGGTCCATCCACAAGGCCCTCTTCGTTCAAAGGAAACGCGTAAACCTTCATGGCGCCGCGTTTGGGTTCGGGATCCGTTGGCTTAAGCCTGTTTCCACCGTTGTTATGATCTCCCACATACAATGTCCGTTGATCGGGGCCAAGGACAATTCCATTCGGTTTTTCCACATCCCTGGTGATTTCCACCACCTTTCCGTCGGGACTGAGCCGATATACCGCCTCCCGCTCCAATTCACGCGTTTCGGTTCCACTATAGCGGGGATCGGTGAAATAGATATTCCCCCGGACATCCATACAGAGATCGTTTGGGGAATTGAGGCGTTTTCCTGAAAAATTGTCCACCAGGGTTTTTCCTTTGCCCGTCGTCAAATCCCAATGGATCAGACGCCTCCCCCCGCCATCCGCTCCATCACATGAAACCATGGTTCCATCCGCCTGAAAAGCCAAACCATTCGATTTTCCCGCGCGATCGGTGAATACCGACACCTTTCTGGTTCGGGGGTCAAACTTGAGGATCATTCCCTGATCCTCGCCGAAGGGCATATCGGTGAAATAGATGCAACCATCGGGACCGGCGGCTGGTCCCTCTGTGAGGCCGCTATTGAGTTTTGCCTGGCGTTTATGGAGCAGTTCCAATCGGGAATCGGGATAAAAAATCGGGTTGTCGGGGCCGTCGGCGGCAAGGACCGAGGCGACCCCGGGCAACATTGCCCCAAGAAAAACCACAGCTTTGAAAAGTCGTGAAATGGTCATCATGATAAAATTCCTTTGACAATTCTGGCCTCAACCACACCGGTCAATCTTTCCCGAAGACCGTTTTCCATTACAAACAATTGGTCATGGTGAAGACCAAGGAGATGCAAAATGGTCGCATGCCAATCGGGCACGCTGACCCTGTTCTCCACAGCGTTCAGGCCGAGCTCGTCCGTGGCGCCAAAGGTGGTCCCTCCCTTGATTCCGGCACCCGCCATCCAGGTTGTGAACGCGTTCTTGTTATGATCGCGCCCGGCCTTGCGCTCGTCCTTGTCGGGAGAAAGCTGGGCGATCGGAAGCCTTCCAAACTCGCCTCCCCAAACCACCAAAGTATCCTCGAACAACCCCCTTTGTTTCAAATCGCGAAGGAGCGCGGCGATAGGCTGGTCGGTCCGATCACAGGCTTTTTTCATATCGGTTGCAAGACCGGTGTGATTGTCCCAAATTTGCGCGTTGATATAGAGCTGGACGAATCGCACACCCCGTTCCACCAAACGGCGCGCGATCAGACAACGCCTTCCATAGGAATCGGTCGGTTCGCGCCCAATACCATACATCTCCTGGATCGGCTTGCTCTCCTGCGAAACATCCAGGGCGTCACTTGCGGCCAACTGCATCCGGGCCGCCAATTCATAACTGGCGATTCTTGCACCCAGGATGGGCTGCCCAGGCCGTTGCTTTTGGTGGATTTGATCCAATCGGGAACGCAAGCCTCTCTCCAATTGAACCATTTCCGGAGGCAGATCAAAATCGGGCTTCAAATTCAAAACGGGAGATCCGGTCGGGCGAAACCTTGTCCCCTGATAAAGGGGCGGAAGAAATCCGGAATGCCAATTTTCTACTCCGTTAATTGGCAATCCCAACGGGTCATCCAAAACAACATACGCCGGCAGGTTTTGGCTCTCGCTGCCCAAACCATAAACCACCCATGACCCTACCGTCGGCCTTCCCGGCCCCATTTTTCCCGTCTGGATCAGGTAGATCGCGGGTTCATGGGTCAGGTTGGTGGTGTGCATCGACCGGATTAGCGCCAGGTCATCCACCTGCTTGGCCAAATAAGGCATCGCATCGGAAACCGGAATGCCACTTTGTCCATGTTTTGCAAACCTGAAGGGGCTGCGCATAATCGCCCCCGCACTTTGCGGGTTTTCCACCTCCCCGGCGATCTTGTCAAAATAGGTTTGGCCGTGATGCTTATCGAGAAAAGGCTTGGGATCAAATAGATCCATTTGACTGGGACCACCATTCATGAATAAATGAATGATGGATTTGGCTTTGGCGGGGAAGTGGGGCTTTCGGGGATTGAGGTTCGGAACCGATTCCCCACCGAAATCCTGGGAGGCCGCCAACTGTCCACCACGAAATTCGCTCCGAGCAAGGTGCGTCAAGGCGGCGGCGCAAATTCCTCCCGGGACGCCAAGCAGCCAATTCCGCCGGGTCATCCCCTCCGGATCGCTTCGCTTTCCACTTTTTTCCTCTTCTTTCATCCGTTTCTTTCTTTAACAATTGATCAGTTGGGATTCCGGCCAGTTCAACCGCCTCAATTAATCCACATAAAGAAATTCCGCCGAATTGAGAATCGCATGGCAAAACGAGGTGAGGGCTTTTTCTTTTGCCTTGCTTTCCCGGGTCTCATCTGATTCGCCCTGGACGGCTAGCCGGGCACCCATCCCTGCCAATTGTCCAAGGGTCGCCACACCAAGATCGAGTTCATCCCTGTTGGGCGTTCGGCTCAACGCAATTTGATAGACCCGTTCAATTTGTTTGCCCGGATCGATTCCAACTTCGGTTTTGACCCTTTTGGCAAAAGCCCCGGCAAGATCAAAGACCATGCGATTATTCATCATGTGGAGCGCCTGGGGAGCGACTATCGAATCCCTCCGCTCAATACAGTTCGGATTCATCTGGGGAAAATCAAAAGTCTCCAAATGGGTGGCCACCTCCTTTCGGGCCTGACGGATATAAATCAGCCTTCTCCAACCTTTGGCGGATTCGGCTGGTGTCACCAATCCATCGGCCCGCCCCTGGACCCGGTCGGCGGGGCCAAAGCGCCTTTCATCCAGTCTCCCGGATACAAGGAGCATCGAATCATATAGCGCCTCCGCATCGAGCCTTTGCATTGGCATACGGGACAGCAGTCTGTTGTCGGGATCCTTTTCCACCAGGGACTGGCCAACCAGGGAATCCTGCTTGTAGGTCGCACTGCAAAGGATCATGCGATGAAGGCTTTTGGTGCTCCAGCCATTTCGCGTGAATTCCCCTGCAAGCCAATCCAGCAACTCGGGATGGGAAGGCGGGGAGCCGGTTTTGCCAAAGTTCCCAAGTGTTTTCACAATCCCCGCGCCAAAGTGGAGTTTCCAGACCCGGTTTACCGCCACCCTTGCCGTGAGAGGATGGTCCGGCTTGGTGATCCATTTGGCAAACGCAAGCCTCCGCCCTGTTTTTTGGGCGCCGGGCCAGGGCGGGGCAACCTCGAATGGGGTCTTTCCATCCGTCAACACGGAGGGGACCCCCGGACCGACCAATTTTCCCGGGGTCTGTGAATCCCCACGCCGATAAATATAGGTGGGCGATGGGCTCCCACGGTCCCAAAGGGCCTGGATTCGCGGTTCGGGCTGGCGCCCGGATTCCAGCTCACGGATCCGGGTGTCGAACCCTCCGACTTGTTTGCGCAGATCGGGGTAAAATTCCGCC
>CAWUOD010000097.1:0-8519 GCA_963923115.1 uncultured Singulisphaera sp. | reverse complement strand
AAAAGAATCGAATCAAAACTTGCAAAGATTGCCAACCCGAGGAAGGCGGTTGATCCACCTGGAAACATAACCCATGAAGGATTCCTGTTCCCCAAAAAGCCTCGGGATTGAAAACCATTCAGGAAATTCAGGATGCTGGAAGCAATTTGTCCAACGCTTTGCGGATGGGATCCAGAGGAGAGGTCTTTTCGTAGTTGAAGCCAATGGCCTCAGCCTCGGCCCTTGCTTGGGTTGCCTGGGCCTTCTCATCCAACACCCTATGCGCCATCCAAAGGGCTCCCAACCGGGAGCCATCCCGGTCGTAAACGAAAACCGGAGCACTCGCCGTGGTCGCGATCTCACCAGAAAATTGGTTGATCAACGAGGCATCGAATCGCTCGGAATTCATTTCCATTCGGACATACTGAATCCCTTCCCGCTCAAATAGCTTTTGGGCGGCGTCGTCCACTTCGGCGGTACCGGCAATATGGACAACTTTTTTGAATCCAGCCTGTTTCAGCCAAACAATGCCATCTGGGAATGGCTGTCGACCAAAAGCCAGCCCCGCTTTGACCTTTACATATCGGGGGATATCCAGGGGTGATGGTGCGGTTGTCGCGGAGGGAACCACAGCTCCGGGGGAAACCGTCGTTGTTTCGGTTTTCGCCATCGGGGGTTCCGAGCTTGTTTTCGGAGCCAACTCGTTTGGAAGATTTCCCGGGGCCCCTAATCGGACAGAATTTTGCAATTCTTCGTTGGAAAACCGCTTGGATTGGGACTGGATTGGCCCGGTGGGTGATGGTGAAGGACTTGTTGCCACGGATGGGGGCAAGGGTGGCAATGCCCCCCCGGATACCGCAGGGGCGGAAGGGGCGGCCAAAGGAGTCGAATTGCCCGGAGGCACCGCCCCGGACCCATATGGGGCGCCGGTGGGTGGATAACCAAGCGGTGGAATTGCGGAGGAGGCTGCCGGAGCATTTCCAAATGTTCCAGGTGGCACAACCGTTCCGGCAGGCGGGGCTCCACCGGGAGGAAGGGGTTGGCCGTTGGCATCCAGAATGATGGCCCCCGGAGGAGGTTGCGTTACGGATCCCGGTGGAACCCCACCCGGCAGGGTACTGGCGGGCACATAGGGGGGCTTGGGGGTCGGATCGCCCAATGTTCCAAACAGGCGCTGTCCCAATGGTTTTCTGGCAGTCCGATTGGTGGAATTACCCGTATTTTGGCACCCTTCAATGAGGGTTCCGGCAACCACCAAAACACACATATGCATCCAGGATCTTTTCATGAGATTCTCTCCGTACCATCTATTAACCCCAAGGGATGGGGCGTTTCTCAAGCAAAAAAGCTTAAAAACGAAAAAAATCAGCAAAAGTTCGACGGTTTTGACGGTAAAACGGGTGATTTATCAGGCATTTTTCCATGAAAGGGATTTCCCAAAGCTTCTGGCTAGGATGAAATGAGAGGCAGACACGAAAAACGCTTCTGGACAAATTTTGATCAAAGGCGTTTCGGTCAGGCCTTAACCGGCACAGTCTTGCAAATTGAATCCCGTGGGAATTTCGAACCATCATGACCACAACCGATTTGACCGAGTTCCAGGCCAGGAAAAAAGCGATTCGTGAGGAGGCGCACAAACTTCGTAATGCGCTACCCGAGAAGGACCCCTTGAGCTTGGGGATTTGTCAAATCCTGGTCGATTCCGACGAGTACAAAAAAGCAAAAACAATCCTTTGGTATCTTGATGCGAGAAGCGAAGTTCGCACCCGCCACTTCATTCCAACCGCTCTGCAGTCCGACAAAAAGATTATTGTGCCCTATTGTGTGGATGGTTTTTTGCACCTTTTCCACCTCAAGTCGATGGATGACCTTTCCGTCGGCATGTACAAGATCCTCGAGCCCAAAACAGAACTTCGCGACCTCCCCGAGCATCGGGTGGAAGTTCAGGACATTGACCTGATCGTGGTGCCCGGAGTGGCTTTCGATCGACGGGGCGCCCGTATGGGCCATGGATTTGGCTATTACGACAAACTCCTGGAACATGCCCGCAAGGACACCCCATTTATCGCCCTTGCATTCGAATGCCAGCTCTTCCCGGAGATCCCCACCGCGCCCCATGACATGTTCATGGACAAGTTAATCACAGAAAAAACGGTCTACCAAGGGCTTGGGCGCAAGGGTTCCTAAAGGCCCGCAAGGCCTTTCCAAACCAGAAAGTCAATCATCATGGCCGCAGAGATCGAGGACACATACGCCGAGGGCTTTCGCAGCATCTATGCGGAGGTCCTGATCACAGCCAGGGACCGAAAATGGCTGGATATTGCGGTCTCGTCGTGTACCGGAAATGCTTCAAGCTCGATACTTTGCGACTGCGAGGCCGGTCTCGACAGGTATGTGGGTCCCGGAGGGGATGAAACTTTTCAAACCCCTGACGGTCGGCCGGGAGCTTTGGTTCAGTTTCATATTCCCAGATTTCGCAAGGACCGGGTCGAGGCCATTGGCCGGTCCCTTTTGGTCCGCATTTCGCAAAATGTGCTGACTTGCGCGACCGCTTCCTGTTTCTCTCCCATGCAGGAAGGCGATTGGGTCCCGCTAGGCCGTAAGTTGGCTTACTTTGGCGATCACCACCAATTTCGCGATCTGCGATATGGTCGAAAGGTTTGGGTTGTACCGATCCTTGGCGGGGAATTCATCATCGACCGCAGGTTCGGATATCGGGATGGATTGATGGGGGGCAACCTCTGGTTTATGGGTGACTCCGTCGATTCCGCCCTTTTGGCCGCGGAACGGGCGCACGAAGCCGCTATGACCGAACCTGGTGTGATCGCTCCGTTTCCTGGTGGAATCGCTTCAAGCGGGTCGAAGGCCGGCTCCAGCTACAAGTTTACCATTGCGAGCACTTATGAGGCCTATTGCCCCACGCTGAAAACGAAGTTGGGTGAACAATCCAAAGTTCCCGATGGTGTGGTGTCGATTATGGAATTGATCCTGAATGGTCAGGATCTTGCCACAATCCAAAGAGCCACCCTCAAGGCGATTGAAGCCTGCAAGGACACTCCCGGACTGCTCAAAATCTCGGCGGGAAACTATGGCGGACGACTTGGAAAAAGCTTCGTCTGGCTCCTCCCGGAAAAACATCCGGCCCAAAATCCAGCCTAAATTTCCGTCGATTCCCACCCCGGCGAAAACCCGGGGTGAAAAAGAGCCTGTGGTCCATGGCATTTTGGAATTGCAGTCTGACATACGCTCTTACAAAGCCTATCTGACCTCAGAGCGGGGCCTTAGTTCCAATACGCTTGCCGCCTATCAAAGGGACCTCAACCATTTCACCGATTGGGTTGTGGAATCGGGGCTGCGCAACCACCTCAACCCCAATCTCGACGACTTTGCCCGCTACTTGGAATTCCTGAAGGAGATGGATCTCGCCCCCCCCTCCGTGGCCAGAAACCTGGCAGCACTGCGCGGTTTTTACCGTTTTCTCAAACTTGAGGAGAAGGTTGGGGATAGCGCCGTCCACCTTTTGGCATCCCCGAGCCTTTGGCACAAAGTCCCCCAGGTCCTTAGCCCCGAAACCGTTCACCGCCTCCTCAACGCACCCGACCCCACCCACCGCCACTTCCTTCGGGACAAGGCCCTGCTGGAAACGCTCTACGCCACCGGCTGCCGAGCCTCCGAAGTTTGTGGATTGAAATTACGGGATATCAATTTCGAACAGGCTTTGTGCAGGTGTACGGGGAAAGGCTCCAAGCAAAGAATGGTTTTGCTAGGCCGCCCGGCGATCAATGCCATTCAGGATTACCTTGCGCACATCCGTCCCAATGTGGCAATCCATGCCGGTTCGGATACACCGCTTTTTGCCACGGCCTCAGGCCAGGCCCTTAATCGTGAACAGGTTTGGTATGTGGTCAAACGCCATGTTCGGGCCCTGGGGCTCCACCACAAAGTCACCACGCACTCCCTGAGGCACAGTTTTGCCACCCATCTTTTGAGTGGGGGCGCCGACCTCAGGGCAGTGCAGGAGATGCTTGGACATTCCAGCATCACAACAACCCAGCGGTACACCCATGTGGACCGCGAACGCCTAAAAGCAATCCACAACGCTTTCCATCCAAGGGGTGCAGGACCAGCCTAGTTGGAATGTTTACCCCGGGAGAGTAATCTAATCTGGAATCATCCCCGCCTGATTTTTTTTCCCATGTTTGCCCCGCTTGGAAATTCACCCAAATGAGCGCACGGGCTTTTTGTCTTTTGGTTTTGGCACTCCCTTCGGTATCCATCCGGGCCGAATCGATTCCCTCTTTCACAAGGGAAATCCTGCCTCTGTTGACACGCCTTGGCTGCAATCAGGGAGCGTGCCACGGCAAGGGTGTTGGCCAAAATGGCTTTCGTCTTTCCCTTAGGGGATATGCCCCCGATCAGGACCATGCCTGGCTAACCCGGGAGTTTATGGCCAGACGAACTGATCGCGCCTTCCCTGAGGAGAGTCTGTTCCTTCGCAAGGCGGCGGGGCTCGCGCCCCATGAGGGTGGGAAGCTTTTTTCCATAGGGTCCAGGGCACATACCGTTTTTGCCAGGTGGATTGAAGCGGGAATGCCTGGCCCCGATTCCAAAGAGGCGCCACTTTTGTCCCTGGAAATCCAACCAGCCTCCGCGGTGTTGCAACCGGGAAAATCCATCGATTTCGCGGCGGTGGCCCATTTTGCGGATGGATCCACGATGGATGTCACCTGGCTCTGCAAATTTGACTCAAACGATCCTGGAATGCTTGAATGTAATTCCTCTGGCCAGGCAAGGGCCCTGATCCCGGGCATAACCGCCGTTCGTTCGGCTTATGGGAGCGAGGTTGCGACCTCGGCGATACGGGTGCCTTATGCGTCGGCTATTGGTGGTGGCCCAGCAAATGGCCACCCTGTCGACAAGGTCCTCGGAGCCCGGCTGGATTCCCTTGGCCTTTCAACCTCGGCCATTTGCGATGATTACACCTTTCTGCGTCGCTCCACACTTGACGCGACAGGACTTCTCCCCAATCAGGAACAAAGGGAGGCTTTTTTTCAAGACAAAAGCCCGGACAGGCGGGCTGCCCATATTGATCGCCTTTTGCAAAGCTCTGCTTTTGTTGATCGTTGGACCCTTTTCCTTGCCGACCTTTTGCAGAATCGCAAGGAGCGTGACCATGATGTCCGCGGGGTGCAGGGTGTCCGGTCTTTTCATAGCTGGCTAAGGGACAAAGTCGCCACAAATACCCCCTGGGACCAAATCACCCGTGATATCCTCACGGCATCGGGATCGGTGAAAGATTCCCCTGCGGTGGGTTATTATGTCGTGACCGTGGGTGAACACCAGGATCCGACCAGGTCCGAAATCGCCGCCTCCAGTGCCCAGGCATTTCTTGGCATACGAATAGGCTGCGCCCAGTGTCATAACCACCCGCTGGAGCGTTACACACAAGATGATTACTACCACTATGCGGGGTTCTTTTCCCGCTTAAAACTGGATCGCAAGGAACCCGAAAAAGGAATTACCCAACTTCTCGGCACACGACCGGACACAAAAGCCGGAGCCAACCAACCCCGCACCGGGCAATTCCTCCCACCACGCCCCCTTGACCGAACCAAATACACACCAGACAAGGATTCGGATCCGCGCGTTGCCCTGGCCCAATGGATGACTGGCCCGGCCAGAAATCAATTGGCTGGAGCAATGGCCAACCGCATTTGGCGTGAACTTTTTGGCCGTGGGCTTGTGGAACCGGTGGACGACCTGCGGGCAACCAATCCGCCTGTCGATCCGGAGCTGTTTGACCTTTTGGCAAAGGAATTTGACAAGGGCGGGATGTCGATCAAAAACCTTGTCCGATTTGTGATGAATTCGCAAACCTACCAAAGGTCAAGCTCGACCCTTCCGGGCAATTCCAATGATCTGAAGCTTTTTTCCCATTACCCGGCAAGGAGACTTCCCGCGGAACAGTTGCTGGATGCAATCAGCCAGGTCACCGGACTGCCCGACCAATTCCCGGGATACCCCCTTGGGATTCGGGCCCAACAAATTCCCGATCCCACATTCCCCTCGTATTTTCTCAAAGTTTTTGGTCGTTCGGAGCGTGTCACCGCATGCGCTTGCGAACGCGAAGGGGAGGTGACCCTTCCGCAGCTCCTTCATCTGCAAAATAATGTGGAGATCCAGGGAAAGATCCGCGATCCCAAGGGCATCCTCAAATCCGCCCTGGCCCAAAAAAAACCCCCTTTGGAGATCGCCCAGGCCCTGCACCTTGCTGCGCTTGGGCGTCCCCCGGAGGCCGGGGTCCAAACAATCCTGGCAAGGGAATTGGCGTCAAACAATCCCGAAGATGTGCTTTCAGATCTTCTTTGGGCCCTTTTGAATTCCAAGGAATTTTCCTTCCAACACTAGACACCGCCAGCACACATTTGGGGCCAGCCATGATCCGCATCCATCCCGATCCAACAGGAAATCCCCTTTCCCGCCGCTGCCTCCTTTCGGCAGGAGCGCTGGGATGCCTGAGCCTTGCCGATGCCCTCAGGCTTCAGGCCATGGGAACCCCCGGAGGTCGGCAACGGACCCAACGGGCCAAGCGGGTGATTTTGGTGTTTCTGGGTGGGGGCCTTTCCCACCATGACAGCCTCGACCCGAAACCGGATGCGACCCCGGAAATCAAGGGGCAATATTCCACCATTCCAACCGCCTTGCCTGGTGTTCGTTTCACGGACAAAGTTCCCTTGCTGGCCCAAAGTCTTTCGAAGGCCACACTCATTCGCTCCGGTTCCCATAACAACGACCACCATGAAACCGCCACAAATTGGGCCCTTTCTGGACGATTCGGATCCCCTTTTGGAGACTATCCGGCAATCGGCGCCGTTGTCGCCCAGCAAAAAGGATTCACGAGCGCCCTCCCTCCCTATGTGTCCATTCCGCGAAACCCCTCATTCACATGGGAATTGGGAAAAAGCGCATTTCTTGGGGGAAGGTATGAATCGTTTCGCACCGGCGATCCCAACCAGAGCGGGTACAAGGTGGAGGATGTCAGCTCGACGGCAACCGATTTGACCAAGGGACAAAACCGCCGAAAAACCCTCCTTGGCGCGGTGGACAATCTTGCCAGGCAAATCGAAAAAAATGATCAAATGGCCACATTTGACGAATTCCACAAAAGGGCCGCCAACATGGTCCTTTCCACCGAGGCCAGAAGGGCGTTTTCCATCGAGGAAGAATCAGACAAACTACGGGACAGATATGGCAGAAACACATTTGGCCAGAGTTGTCTTTTGGCAAGACGCCTGATCGAACGGGGAGTGACCTTTGCGACTATCAATTATGGCGGGTGGGATCACCACGCCAAGATCTATGAAAGCCTCAACAAAAAACTCCCTGAATTCGATCTTGGCCTTTCCTGTCTGATGGAGGATCTGGCCCAAAGGGGATTAATGGACGATACCCTTCTGGCAGTATTCGGGGAATTCGGCAGAACCCCAAAAATCAACAAGGACGCGGGAAGGGATCACTGGGGACAGGCTGCTTCTCTTTGGTTTGCGGGAGCGGGCGTCAGGAGTGGCCAGGTAATTGGATCCACGGACAAAACAGGCGCCTTTGCGACAAAACGCCCGGTCTCTCCAGCGGATGTGGCATACACCCTGCTGGATTCGCTCGGGATCGATCCCAGGACACCCCTGCAAAGTCCCGATGGCAGGCCCATCGAAATCCTTGACCAAGGCGAAGTGATTCGCGAACTTTTCGCATGAAAACCCAACATCTTTATTGGTTGCTTGGAGCCTGCCTGGGGACGCCTTTGTTTTTGTTCAACTTTGGCATCCGGGCCCAAAATCCCAAAGCCACCCCCGCAACCAGGATCGAAATCCTTTTGGCGGATCGGTGGCCTGTCCCCACCCCTGTGACCAAAGAGCAGAACAGGCTGACCTTTAGGGGTTTGGGTCTGGAGTCTATCGAGATTGTGGAAGCAATTCCCAAGACAGGCCCTGCAACTCCCCAAAAGCCAATCCCTCTTAAGATCGTCAAAAAAGAAAAGTCGGGCCCACCAGCCAATCGGGATTCCACGCAAGGCGGAGACAGCCAATTGGAGCTGGAATTGCCGGTGGGAATTAGCGGAATTAGCTCCCTTCGGTTTGCATCCCGTGAGAAAGCCGGGGAACTTGTTATTCCCTGGTTGGAAACCGGAATTCCTTTTGAAATGGATAAGGAACCCAACGGTGGTTTTGTCCAAAGCCAACCGATCCATTCCAACCAGCTGATTCTGGGTAACATCATTCCGGTAAAGGATGTGGATGTTTTTTCCCTCAATCCTCCCAAAGGATCCAAAAACCTGGTTCTAACCGGGCCAAAAGGCAACAAACTAACACTTTTGCGCCCATTTTTGATGATTCATACCGCGCAAGGCAACCTTCTCAAAGCTCAGGAGTGGGATGGGGATAAGGAAATCGTTGTTCCATTAACTGACCAGTCAAACTATTTCCTTAGCATCATTGACACACTTGATAGCTCAAGCAATTTCCACCATTATGCTTTTCGCG
>CAWUOD010000096.1:0-8542 GCA_963923115.1 uncultured Singulisphaera sp. | reverse complement strand
ATGCCCGGAACTCCAAAACCGGGCATCCCAGGTCGGAATCGGACAATTCCCAAAAATGGTTATGGATGAATGTTGCCAGTCAGAATCTTTGGGTTTGTCCTATGATTTATTGAAAGCTTTCCCAAAGCCGGTTTCAAGTAACCTGCTTTTTGATCCCCATCAGGGAGATGTCGATGTCCACAACCGCTTTGTTTCATCCGGAAGTCCCACCCATGCTGGAACAATCGGCCAGTTTTTCCATGGCACGAAAACAGCTAGAATCGGTCGCCGAGGTCCTCAACCTCGATGCGGACACCCTGAAAAGACTCGCCTATCCGAAACGATCCATGATGGTTTCCGTTCCCGTAAGGATGGACGATGGAAGGATTGAGGTCTTTTTTGGCTATCGGGTCCAGCATAGCCTCACCAGCGGTCCATCAAAAGGCGGACTACGCTATCACCCCAGCGTGGATTTGGGGGAGGTGACTGCCCTTGCCATGTGGATGAGCTGGAAGTGCGGAATCATGAACCTCCCTTTCAGCGGCGGAAAGGGGGGAATCGCGGTCGACCCGGCAAAACTCAGCAAAAACGAATTGGAACGCCTGACCCGCCGATTCACCGAGGAGGTTCTCAACATCATAGGCCCCAGACAGGATGTCATGGCTCCTGACATGGGTACCGACGAACAGACCATGGCATGGATCATGGACACCTACTCGATGAAAATCGGGTATTGTTGTCCCGAGGTGGTCACGGGCAAACCGGTGGAGATCGGTGGCTGCCTTGGACGGCGTGAGGCCACCGGCCGGGGCGTCACCTATTGCATACTCGAAGCCCTCAAGGACCTCGGCATTGCCCCCGGGCAAACCACGGCCGTCGTGCAGGGGTTTGGCAATGTCGGCTCAATCACCTGCCACGAACTGCATCTCCGCGGAATCAGGGTTGTCGCGATTGGAGACCGATACGGTGCGTTGCGGAACCCCAAAGGTATCGATGTTCCCGCCCTGACCGCCTGGGTGGCTTCCGGCAAGTTACTCCACGAATTCCCGGAAGGCGAATCACTTGATCCCGAAAAGCTGCTTGAGGAACCTTGCACGGTCCTTGTTCCAGCGGCTCTCGACAGGGTTATTACGCGCGAGAACGCATCAAAACTCAACTGCAAACTGGTCGCGGAAGGGGCCAACGGCCCAACCACCCCGGATGCCGACCTGATCCTCAAGGATCGCGGGGTTCTGGTGATTCCCGATGTGTTATGCAACGCGGGTGGGGTGACGGTTTCCTATTTTGAATGGGTCCAGGACATCCAGCAACTCATGTGGAGCGAGGAACAAGTCAACGGCAAACTCCAGGACCTCATGCTCAACGCCTACCGGCGCGTTCGCTCACTTGCCACCACAAAAAACACCACCATGCGCACGGCCGCTTTGGCGCTTGGCGTGCAAAAAGTGGTCGCGGAAATGAACCGTCGCGGCCTCTTCCCATAACAGACATCCAATTCTACCTCCTGGAATCATTCTGTTTTGGGTGGAGCGATCGCACCCAGCAAACTAAACTATGAATATTAACCCATCACACTTTCCAATCCGGCAGGCCTCATGAGCAGCACTCCAAACAAAGCCGCTGCCCCGAAACCCGAACTTCTTGAAGGGGTTGAGAGGGTTTCCGCCAATCTGAATTCTGTTTTTCATGGCAAAAGCGAAGTGGTTGACCTTGCCCTCGTAGGGCTGCTCGCCGAGGGGCACCTTTTGCTTGAGGATGTGCCGGGAACAGGAAAATCCCTTCTCGGAAAAGCAATTGCCAAATCGATCGACGCCACATTTCACCGCATCCAGTTCACCCCGGACCTTCTCCCAAGCGACCTGATCGGAACCTCGGTATTTGATCAGAAAAAAGGGGAGTTCATTTTCCAGGAAGGTCCGATATTCGGGAATGTGATTCTCGCGGACGAGGTCAACAGGGCCACACCAAGAACCCAATCCGCACTTTTGGAGGCCATGGGCGACAAACGGGTGACCGTGGATGGCGTCACGCGGCAATTGGGACCTCCGTTTTTCGTCATCGCCACCCAAAACCCGTTTGAATTCGAGGGAACCTACCCTTTGCCGGAAAGCCAATTGGACCGTTTCCTGATTCGGACGGCGGTAGGCTACGCCGATGCCCAGGCGGAAAAGCGGATTCTGCGCGAGCATCGACAGGGTGAACCAGTGGACGAACTGAAATCGGTCCTCCCTGTCAAAACCCTGATCCAGATTCAAACGGCGGTCAGGGAAGTCGCCGTGGAAAACAGCCTTGAAGATTACCTGATTGAAATCGTTCGGGCCACCAGACGACACCCGGGTCTTCGCCTTGGCGCCAGCATGCGAAGTTCCCTTGGTTTATACCGGGCGGCCCAGGCAAAGGCATTCCTGGAAAAGCGCGCGTTTGTTTTGCCCGATGACATCAAACAACTCGCTTCGCCTGTGCTTTCGCACAGGATTCACCCCCGGCGGGGCCAGGGCTCGGAAGCCATTCGGGCCGCGGAGGAGGTTGTGTCGGACATCCTCGAAAAAACCCCATGCCCCAGGTGAATCAGCAGACACAGGGACGCGTTGTGACCCTCTCGCGCGAGGGAATGGTCTGGCTGTTCGCGTCGTTTTTGTTGCTGATCGTGGGGGTCTCAAAAAACATCAACCTTCTGAGCCTTCTGGGCTGCATGATGGCGTGTCTGTTGGGACTCAATCTGATTTTGCCTCTTTGGAGATCGGTTTTTAGTCCTTCTTCGGTCAGGGTGGGCGGAACCCCGGTCGTGGGGATCAGGCACCCCATCGAAATTCTCATCCACCCGATGAAACCAATTCCCCACGCCTTCCAGGTCGCCCTGGAGGATCCCTCGGGCGAAACAACAATTCGATGGCATGTCTCCGGCCTTGCCGCCGGACCGGTGTATATCGATGGTCATTGGAGCCCGGTGAAAAGGGGCTGGAACGGCATGGGCCCACTTGAGGCCATTTCCCGTTACCCTTTCGGATTGGTTTCCGCCTCGATACGCCTCGCGGAAACAGAACCCGTTCTGGTCCACCCGGCCACCGCCCCGATTCATTGGGAACCCCTGCTCAAAGCGATCCCCTGGCGCCCAAGGGACAGGCGCGACCACCTTGCCGGATCAAGGGTCGCGAGGCATCGCCCCTTCGCCCAGGAGGAATTTCACGCGATGCGCGGATTTCGTCCCGGCGACAGCCCCCGACTGATCCACTGGCGCACCAGCGCGCGCCGGGGAACGCTGATTGTTCGCGAGTTTGAAGATCCACCAAACAGGGAACTCGTCCTCGATTTTGATCCGATGGAATCCCCGGAAAAATTTCGGGAATCGGCGATCTCGTTCGTCGCGAGCTTTCTTCATGGGTGGTTCCAGCAGGGACACGGAAAGCTCTCTGTGCGACTTTGCGGACCATCTCCTCTCCATTTGTCAGGGATTCCGGACCCGGGAACACTTAACCGCGCCCTGGATTGGCTGGCGGAATGGACACAAGGCGAATCCCATTGGCCCAAACCCCAATGGCAAGGATCCGACGCGCCTGCCATCCTGCGCATCGGCACGGTCCTCGATACGGTGGCGGCACCCGCGGACCGCTCCTACACACTTGTTGTGGATCTGACAAATCCTGACACCGCCGACTTCTGGAATCCCGAAGGGTTGGGGGCCCGGTCATGACATTGACACCCCGCCGCGATTCCGCCCGTTTTTTCCACATCGCCACAGTGCTTTTATCCGTCGTTTTGCTCGCCTGGGCCGAAGCCCCTTTCCCGGGTGGCCCGGTTGGAATGGGCCTTCTCGGCGGATCCGTCCTCCTTTTGATCAAAATGGCCCTTTGGCCCGGGCAAAAACCACTCCCCGACCATTTGGGGTATTTTCTCGGCGCCGTCATTGCCGTGCTCGGGTTTATCTGGATCACCATTCGCCTGAATTATTATGCCAGGACACTCGCGCCTTCATGGCTTGTGCCGGCGGATGACCTCGCGATCATTCCGGTCCAACTCGCCATTATCCCTTGCGTCGGACCATTACTACCCCCGTTGTTGATTATCAAACTGCGGGTCCGTCAACTCCCCCGCGATTTCTGGGTGGAACAGGCCATGGCCCTGGTGATGGTCGCGTTATCAAGCGTGCTGTGCTCGGATATCCTTTTTGGATTATTGCTCATGGTCTACTTCAGCGTGGCCATGACAGCCTTGGCCCTTCGCGAACAGGATTTCTCCCGCATTCACTCCTCGTTTGAAACCGGTCTGGAATCAAAATCCCAGGGAACCACCCTTTTGGCGGGGCAAACCAGTCCCGGCACCGAATTCAAACACACGCATTCCCACCTCCAACAAAATTGGGGACCAAGGATCGGTCGATGGTTCGTTTGGTCCTTTTGCGCGAGCGTTGCGATATTCTTTTTGCTTCCCCGGTTTGATATACCCTCCTGGGATCCCCTGGAACGCTTCGGGGGTTCTCGCAGGGCGAGTTCAGGATTTTCGACAGAGGTCAACATCAACGAAGGCGGGGAATTGTCCCTCTCCGACGCTATGGCTTTTTCGGTTGAGGCCAAAAACGCAAATGGTCCCGCTCCCCTTTCCACCGGACAACTTTTCCGTGGGAATTTTTTGGATTATTATGACAAAGGCGTGTGGAGCCGAAAGGTTTTCCGAAGGGGCAATCCGATCCCGCTTCAAACCAGGGCCCCAAACATCCCACCTGGCCAAACCTTGCTTACTTTCCATGTCAATCCAAACAAGGTGGGAGGCGTTTTCCTGGCCGAACCCATGGAGGTCCAACTGGGGTCAAACGCCGTCGCCATTCCGATTTTTGTCCAAAAAGAAGACCGGAACACTCCCACTTTCATGCTTGATGGATTGACGGTTGTCCCCCACCCCGCCGTCGGCAAGGTGAAAACCGATGTCACCTATCAACAATTTCTCATCCCCAAATCCAATTCCGACAAGCACTCCGCATTCGGGGATCCCTCGGCGCAGCAAATCACCCAACTTTTGAGCCCCCGGTTGCCAGCCCTGAACGACTTCGCCATGGAAACCCTAAGGGAAAGCCTGGAAGGGGATCCCATAAAGGGACTTTCGGGCGTCGGACCTTTGCCTGTGAAAGGCACCATGCCCCAAAACGGGCTATATAGCGCGCCCCGACAAAAACACGAAGCCATCGCCCGAACGCTTTGCCATATTCTTGCTTTCTCGGACAAATTCAAATATTCCCTTTCGTTCAAGCGCCAGGATAATTCCCTCGATCCGGCGGTCGATTTCCTAACAAATATCCGCGAGGGCCATTGTGAATTATATGCATCCTCATTGGCTTTGATGCTCAGATCCCTGGGGATACCTTCCCGCCTGGTCGTGGGCTACAAGGGATCCGAATTTGAGGACGAGGGAAACTACATCGTCCGACAACGAAACGCTCATGCATGGGTCGAGGCCCTCGTCCCAAGATTGGACCGGGAGGGGAATATCCTTGTCGATTCAAACCTCAATCCCATGGAGGACTGGCTGATCCTCGACCCCACTCCGGAAAGCCCTGGAATTTTTTCCGAAAAAGACAACAGCAGTCTGATTTCAAGATTTTGGCAGGAAAGTCAGGATGCGACCGAAAAATTGTGGCGAACACTTTTCATCGATTACAACGCCGAATCCGCTTTGGAGCAGCTCATGCTGATTTGGAATCGCGGGCCGCTTCGGCGGGCGCTGATCCTGATGATAGGAGCCTGGGTTGTTGTCCTGATGGGCGCGGCGGGCGTCGCATTATGGCGATGGTCCCGAAAAATATCCGAATTATCCAGGCAACGCTCCAGGGAATTCCCATGGACCCAGCTTGTCCGAATGGTGGAAACCAAGGGAATGCACCCCAATCCGGGACAAACTCCCGGGGAATTTGCCGAGAAGATATCGCGCAAACTAATCACCGATCCCGCTTTGAAAGAATGGAAGGACCTGCCTGGAGAACTCGTCGAAACCTACCAAAATTCAAGATACGGCAATGCCCAGCGACAATTCGACGAAACCGACGCGAAACAAAATCTGAAAGCACTTAAAACCAAATTGTCCCAATCGAAATGGTGAAATGATGGATTTAAAAAACTGGCAAACCATGCTTGCCCAATCATTCGATGACCAGCGAATTTCCGACGCGGAGAAACATCTGATTTCCGACTGGGTGGATACTTACCGTTCCGATGATCAGGCCCTGGGAGTATTAAGGGCCGAACTTTTCCGGTTTGCAAGGGAAAATGCCCAAACACCCGAGCAAGCCAAAATTATCGAGTGGCTTGGCCAAACCTCCAGGATCCTCCTCCCAAAATCCAGGAAGGCAACCGAAACATCCAGTGTTTTTTTTGCCCCGGAAGACGGAATCGCCGAGCGGATCGCCGGGCTTTTCCAGGAGGCAAAAAAATTCGCCAAGATTTGTGTATTTACTATTACCGACGACCGAATCACAAGCGAAATTCTTGCCGCCCACAAGAGGGGAATCCAAATTCGCATATTGACGGACAACCTGAAATCACTCGATTTGGGCTCTGATGTGGACCGACTCGAGGCGGCGGGAATTCCCGTGGTTCGCGACCACACCGAAGCGCATATGCATCATAAATTCGCGATTTTTGATGGTTCCACCCTCGCCAATGGCAGTTACAACTGGACACGCAGCGCCGGAGCCCTCAATCAGGAAAATCTTGTGCTGACCCACGAACCGGCCCTGATCAACCAATTCGATGGCTACTTTGAAAGAATGTGGATAAAACTCGGCACATGATCAACCAAAGAGGACATATCACGGCCTGTTCTTTTGAAATTCGATTCCGAGAATAACAAAAAGCGGAAATACTAGTGGTTCTTACCTGGCGATTTGCAAGGTATCCACACAAATTCCCGTTTAAACACCTCCCCAGGAGACCTCTTCCATGCGATTTATGCTATCCACCTTGGCCATGGGAATTGCGGCGGCATTTACACTTGGCGCTGAACCCATTCCCGATTCCAGCCGGATCAACGGCGTCGCGATCGGATGCCAGGCCTATTCCTTCCGACTTTTCACCCTGACGGAAGCGATTGAAAAAACGGCCGCCTCGGGTTCCAAGGTGATTGAGCTCTATCCGGGGCAAAAGATCTCCAAGGACAATCAAAAGGGCTTTAGCCACGCCTCTTCCGAAGAGGAAAGAAAATATGTAAAAGAAAAACTGAAGGATGCCGGTCTCACCGCGGTCGCTTATGGTGTGGTGGGGCTTTCCAAAAACGAAGCCGAAAATCGCAAGGTTTTTGAATTCGCCAAGGACATGGGAATCCGCGTGATCAATTCGGAACCATCAGCGGATTCTTTTGATACTATCGAAAAATTTGTGAAGGAATTCGACATCAAGGTTGGCATCCACAACCACCCCAAGCGCAAAAACGACCCCAACTACAAACATTGGGATCCCAATTGGGTTCTGGAAATGGTGAAGGATCGCGATGCCCGTATGGGTGCGTGCGCGGATACCGGGCACTGGATTCGTTCGGGATTAAACCCTGTGGAATGCCTGAAAATCCTTAAAGGCCGGGTTGTGTCAAGCCACCTCAAGGATCTGGGCAAGGAACTTCACGACCTTCCCTTTGGCACGGGCAACGCGGACATCGCGGCAATTCTCGCCGAATTCAAAGCCCAGGGGATGAATGGCCCCGTCTCGATTGAATACGAACACAACTGGGAAACATCCCTACCGGAAATCACGGAATGCGTTAATTTTGTCAAAAAATGGAATCCCGCAAAGTAAACAGGATTCATATTTCAGCAAAAACCACTAACCCCGGGAGATTTCCCGGGGTTTTATTATTTGAATCCGGGACCTGCTGGACACCCCGAACCAAAACCGATCTACCAGATATCTAATTTACCCGAACAATTCTGATTGACACCCAATAAAGGGCATGGTCAGCGAAAGGTTTGATTTTTATCGGCCAAAATCATCACTTCGTTTTTTTTCGTTAACCAGGATTCCCAGCATCAAACCGGCAAGGCAAAGGAAAAACACAATCGCACCAGGTGTCCTGGCGGTCCAGGCATTCCATGGCCAGGGGAAATCAAAAAACGCAAAATTCAAACCGTAAAAAACCAGAGAACCAAAGCCCAAAGTAAATGCGCCAATCCAGGAACCACCACGACCCTTTCTTATTCCATCCAATAGACAAAAAGAAAAAACCAGGGACAAAACCATCGGGAACAGGAAGTACAATATCCAACCCTGCGTGACCTCCGTATGTCCGTCGAGAACCATCCTCCTCAATGTCTTGCCCGCAATCGGCAAAACAGTCACCGGACCCAAAAGAAATGCCCCCCATAAAATCGAATGCGAACAGAAAACCATAGGAATGAGCGCCATCCCCAAACCCAAACCATAGATCTCATTGACTATTGGGTTTTCGCCAAATTCGGATAGAGATAACAGCAACAAATGAACCACAAGAAAGATCCAATCAAAAGGCTTGGCGATGGGTGGGATCTGATCCGGAATAGATGGGCCAATCCCTTGCCTGTTTTGCCATAGACCCAAACCAATAAACC
>CAWUOD010000095.1:0-8568 GCA_963923115.1 uncultured Singulisphaera sp. | reverse complement strand
TGCACCGAGGTGATCGCGCCACGGGTCGTCGATGTGATACGCTCCTGGAGCTCACCCATTTCTGTTGCAAGCGTGGGTTGGTAACCCACGGCGCTGGGCATACGCCCAAGAAGAGCCGATACTTCCGAACCGGCCTGCGAGAAGCGGAAGATGTTGTCAACGAACAACAGGGTGTCCTTGCCTGTCGCATCACGGAACCACTCGGCCATCGTGAGCGCGGTGAGGGCGACGCGAAGGCGCGCTCCTGGCGGCTCGTTCATCTGGCCGAAAACCATGGCGGTTTGGGTGATGACCGAACGATCGGTTTTGCCGATCTTGGTTTCCTGCATTTCCAACCAGAGGTCGTTGCCTTCACGGGTTCGCTCGCCCACGCCAGCAAACACCGAGTAACCACCGTGCTGGCTCGCGATCCGGGCGATGAGCTCGGTGAGAATAACCGTCTTTCCAAGACCGGCGCCACCGAACAAACCCGCCTTGCCACCGCGAACGAGAGGGGTCAGGAGGTCAATAACCTTGATACCGGTTTCAAAAATTTCGATCTTTGGGGAAAGATCGGTGAGAGCGGGGGGCTCGCGGTGAATGGGTCGGAATTCCGTGGCTTTGACTTCCCCACGACCATCAATCTCGCGACCCAAAACATTGAAGACCCGTCCGAGGGTCCCTTCGCCCACCGGAATGGTGACCGGGGCACCGGTGTCAATCACTTCCATGCCACGAACCAGACCGTCGGTGGTTCCCAAACCTACACAACGAACACGGCGACCACCAAGGTGTTGTTGGACTTCGCCAACAAGGTCGACATGCACGCCTTTGAAGTCCGATTTGATCGACAGGGCATTGTAAATTTCGGGGAGGTGGCCCTCGGGAAATTCGGCGTCAAAGGTGGCGCCGATCACCTGGATCACTTTGCCCTTCTTGACTTCCTTTGCGGTCGCACTGCTCATCTGATCATACTCCGTAAAAAAACTGTTTTGGATATCTTTTATGTCGGGTTTGGCGGTTTCAACCAAACATTTTTTGACTTTTGGCCGCCTGACTCCATTTACCAATCCCTTAAGGGATCCTGTCAGGCCTTTGTGCCAATCCCTTATTCGAGGGCGGCGGCACCACCGATAACCTCCGAGATCTCTTTGGTGATGTTCGCCTGACGGGCGCGGTTGTATTGGCGACTGATGGTCTTGATCATTCCATCCGCGTTTTCCGTCGCGGCTTTCATGGTGACCCTTCGGCCGATCTGTTCACTCACCGCGGCATCAAGGAAACATTTAAACAAACGGGTCCTGAAGGATTGCGGTAGCAACTCATCCAGAATTTCCGATGCGTTGGGAACAAACTCGTAATCCACCGGAACCGACGCCTGTTGTGGTTCCTTGGACTTTTTGGTGGTGTCCTGAGGCAAGCCAGCCAGGGGAAGAAGCGTTTCAACGACGGGGGATTGACGAGCCGCCGTGAGGAATTTCATGTAGGCCACATCCACCTGGTCGACCTCGCCAGCCAGAAAGGCCGCGAGATATTTGCGGGCGATGGGCTCAAGGTCTTCCCATTTTGGCTTGTCATCAAACTGGGTGTAAGTCGCCACAGTTACCACTTTTTGGTACTTGAAGGCGTTGATGCCACGCTTGCCGGACGCTTCAATGTCCAAGGCGATGTTTTGCTCTTTGGCACGACGAATTCGAAGGTTGGCCTCGCGCAGGATGCCCGCGTTGTAACCACCGCAAAGACCACGATTGGAACAAATAACCAGGAGAATCGCCTTTTTGACCGGGCTTCTCGTCGCCAACAATGGGTGCTGGCCACTGGATCCGCTACGGGCAAGGTCGGCCGCCACTTCAGCGATCTTGCGGGTAAAAGCTTCCGCTTCGGTCGCCCTGTCGAGCGCCTTTTTAAAGCGGGCGGTAGCGATCAGCTCCATGGTCCGGGTAATTTTCCGGATGTTGCGGATTGCCTTGCGCCTACTGACTAGCTCACGCGTCTTGGCCACGACTCACCCTGTGCCTGTTAGGGGCCCCGGAACCTCCGGGGCCCAACCCCAAAAAACGGGGTCCTGATTACGGACGAAACTGAAGAGCGAAGTCCTTGATTGCTTTCTCAAGCCCCTTTGTGAGGTCCGGAGTAAGCTTCTTCTCCTTGAGGATTCCGTTGCGGACCTCCGGAGTTTGCTCCTTGAAGTAACGAAGGAATTGGGCTTCCCAAGCCTGGACCTGATTCCTGGGCACGCTGTCAAGCATCCCCTTGGTCGCGGCAAAAATGATCGCGACCTGGTCGACAAAGCTCATGGGAACATTGGCTCCCTGCTTGAGCACTTCAACAACCCGGTAACCACGATCCAGTTGACCCTGGGTCGCCTTGTCGAGTTCTGTGCCCAGTTGGGCAAACGCCTCAAGCTCACGGAAAGCGGCAAGGTCGAGACGAAGGCTACCCGCGACGCTCTTCATGGCGCCCGTTTGAGCCTTGCTACCCACCCGGCTTACCGAGATACCCACATCAACAGCAGGACGGAGACCAGCGTTGAACAAGGAACCCTGAAGGTAAATCTGACCGTCAGTGATGGAGATCACATTGGTTGGGATGTAGGCGGAAACCTCACCCTCAAGGGTTTCAATGATTGGCAACGCGGTGAGCGAACCGCCCGAGGCGACAACCCTTGCCAATTTGTGACCGGGGAATTTCGGCAGGACATGTTTGTGGGCGTGTTCTTTTTCAAGGGGCCCAATGTAAACCTTGGCAGCTTCACCACTCTGCCGAGCCTGTTCGGCTGCGTTGGTCGCACCCCAATCGTCAACGATCTTGGAATCGTCCGCACTTTGGGGAACAATCACCCAGCGTTCGGCCATTTTCACGGACCGCTCAAGCAAGCGGCTGTGGGCATAGAAAATATCACCGGGGTAAGCTTCACGACCCGGAGGACGGCGCATGAGAAGAGAAAGCTGACGATAGGCGGCGGCCTGTTTTGAAAGGTCGTCATACACGCAAAGAGTATGCTGACCTTTGTGCATGAAGGCTTCCGCGATCGCGCAACCCGCATAGGGGGCAAGGTACTGAAGCGGAGCGGCGGTCGCAGAAGAGGCAATCACAACAATGGTGTAATCCATCGCGCCATTGGCGCGGAGGATTTCAATCAGCTTCGCGACAGTCGATTCCTTTTGACCGATGGCGACATACACACAAACCACATCGCCACCCTTTTGGTTCAGGATGGTGTCGATGGCGATGGTTGTCTTGCCTGTTTTGCGGTCACCAATGATCAGTTCGCGTTGTCCGCGACCAATCGGAATCATCGCATCGATAGCCTTGATTCCCGTTTGAAGAGGCTCTTCGACGGGCTGGCGGGCGGCGATACCAGGGGCTGGCGCCTCGACAAAGCGGGATTCATTGGTGATGATCGGTCCCTTGCCATCCAGAGGATTGCCCAGAGGATCAACCACGCGACCAATCATCGCATCGCCAACAGGGACCTGCAAAAGCCGCCCGGTGGCAACAACCTCATCTCCCTCGGTCAATTCGAGGTAATTACCGAGGATGATCACACCAACGGAAGTCTCTTCCAGGTTGAAGGCGAGCCCAATCACCTTTGTACGGGTGAACTCGACCATCTCCCCGGCCATCACATTGGACAAACCGTGAACCCGGGCAATACCGTCGCCAACCTCGAGGACCTTGCCGGTTTCCCGCGCCTCGAGTCGATCCCGATATTTCTCGACCTCACTCTGGAGTACGGAAACGATCTCGTCCGGCTTGAATTTCATGAGTGCCTTTCTCCTCAAGTAACTGCGTCAGTCGGTTAAGCTTTGACTTGCTGCTCTGATCCCAAACCATGTCGCCTACCCGTACAACCATCCCGCCAAGGAGGGTGGAGTCAAGCTTTTGGTGGAATCGGGGGACCTTGCCCAAACGGTTGCGGATCACCCCCTCGATTTTCGCCAATTGGTCCGGCGAGAGGGAATAAGCCGAGGTCACTTCAACATCGACCCTGCCCTGTTTGGCATCGTCGAATTTCTGGTAGGCAACGAGAATGTCACCAAAAAGATATAATCTATCGTGATTATTCAATACCTGGACAAAATTGGAAAGCAATTCGTCCACTTTCCCATCGAATACTTTTTTCAACAGCTCGGATCTTTGGTCCCGGCTTGTGCCGTTGCCCTCAAAAAAGAGCTTGATCAATTCCCCCCCGCGTATCGCGGAGGCCAATGCTTCTGCTTCTTCACGAAGAGCCGAGGATCGTCCATGGGTGTTTGCCGCACTCCAAAGGGCCTCGGTGTAGGTATCAATAAGCCGACGGGAGGTATTGTCGAAATACCCCTGCTCCGTCGACTCGGTCAGATTATTTTCAACCATGGCTTAGCGCACCCCGGGGACGGCCATTGATCTGTCCAGATCCGCGATCGCCTCATCCAATAGACGGGAGTGATCAGATTCGGATACCTCGCGGGCAAGGACCTTGGAGGTCAAAAGGCTCGCAAGCTTCACCGAGCGAATGGAAATTTCCTGGAGGGCCTGGTCCTTGGCAGTTTCGATTTCCCGGTGAAGCCGCTCGCGCTCGGCGGCGATTTCTTCCCTGGACCGACCAATCATCTCCTCACGGAGGTTTTGGCCATCGCGCCGGGCCTCGTCAACCATCTGACGAACCTGATCACCTGCCTGAGCCAACTTTTCATCAAGCTCTGAACGAAGGGCAGAGGCCTCGGCTCGCGCTTTCGCCGCATCATCAGAAGCTTTTTGGAGTGTTTTCTCCCGTTCGTCGAGGGCTTCCATAATCGGCTTCCACGCAAAGCGCTTAAGCACGAGAATCAAACCCGCAAACACGAAGAAAGAGAATAAAGCGGTGTCAACAGACCAACCAAAGGGTTCAAATTCCCCCTGATGACCATGACCACCAGCATCCACGCTTTTGTGTTCACCACCGGTTGAGGCAGTTGTGACGGGAGCCTTGGCATTGGAATCCGCCGATGCCTTGACTTCGGCCCGGGCGGAACCTGATGCCATTACCAGGCTGGCAAACAAAACGAAAAGGAATGCGCGCATGCGTATAAACCCCGAGTAAAGATTCCTTCTCAGGAACCCCTGCCCATGCCGCCCCATACTTCCTGGGAAGAAGGGGCTACCCACACCAAGCCCGAATCCGGATCACCGGAATCGGGCACCTGCAGTGATCAGCCAGTTCGGTTAGAACAAGGTGAACAGAAGGGCCAGAAGGGTTACACCTTCCAAAAGGGCGGCGATGATGATCGCGCCAGTTTGGATCGCAGGCGCAATCTCAGGCTGACGAGCCATGGATTCGGTCATGGATTTACCGATAAATCCAAGGCCAATACCAGCACCCAAAATAGCAAGCCCCAAACCCAGGCCCTTACCGATGCGGATCAGTCCCTCATCAGCAGCCATGATTGGATCGGCCATAAGAGCAACAGCCGCAACTGCCAAAACCAGAAGTTTCAAAGACTTCATCTTCCCAACTCCTCCTTCAAAATTGCGGCTTCGAAACCGCCCAAGAGAAAAAACCAACTTGGCCTGTTGACGCCACTCCTAGTGCGCAGGATGTGGCGAAGGGGCATGACCATGATTACCATCATGCGCATCATGGTCCCCGTGCCCATGGTCATCGTGAGCATGGCCGGCATGAGTGGCCATTCCCATGAAAAGGGCTGTCAAAAGAGTAAACACAAATGCCTGAAGGAAAGCCACAAAAAGCTCCAGGCAACTAAGTGCAATACAGATACAGATGCTTCCTATGCCAACAGCGGGATGCAACCACCAGCGCATGGAATCAGGAGACTTGGCAGCGGTAAGAATAAAACTCAGAAGCACAGCCAACGCCACGTGACCACCGTACATGTTGGCAAATAAACGGATTGCCAAAACAGCGCTTCGAATGAAAACTCCAAGAAACTCGATACCGAAGAGCAATCCACTCACAAGAAACCCACCCGGAAGCGAGATAGGCATCCAGAATCCCTTGAGGTATCCAACCACACCATTTGCCCGAATACCGTTGAAATTGATTGCTATGCAACTGACGGCGGCGATTCCCACAGTAACCGCAATGCTTGCCGTTGGACTGCCACCCAAAGGCGCGGGAATCATACCCAAAAGGTTGCATGTCAAAACAAAAAGGAACATGGTCCAAAGCATGGGCAAGAAACGCTCCGCCTGATCACCCAGGTTGGGCTTGGCAATGTTGTCCCGAATGTAAACGAGAAGCAATTCCAGGAAGTTGTAAAAAGGCCCTTTGGGCAACTTTCCACCCTTGATGGCGCGAGCCATGGCAATCGCGCAAAAGGACACAATCCCTGCCGCGATCAGGATCAGAACCATGAACTTGGTGATCTGAAACGATCCGAAATGTGGAAGATGGTATTCGATTCCATCGGGGAAAATTCCCTTGGGCTCGAACAAAGCCCAATGGTTCTTGTCCTTGGGTTCTTCCAAAGCGGTCCGCAGAATCGGGTCAAGGCCTCCGCCTTGTGCAAACAACAAAGACATGCACTTAACCCTAACGGAACTGGCCCTGACCGGATTCCTCACCGGGCAAAGCCTTCGCCGCAACCACAAACCACCCTAGAGGAGAAACTACCAAATACGAAAGAAACAGCCAGATGAGAAAGGAATTTTTTTCCGCAAACGGGACCATTGCCCGACGAACAACAAGCACAAGGACCACAATGGTTACCACCTTTGCAAGTGATCCACCCATCAGGATTAACGCCCGTTTCCCGACCGAACCCTTGGATACCAGCGCGACAAGCACAACTGGAACAACCCCCAGGAAATTGACGACATACGCGGTTACAGCTGCTCGAACCTGGTCGCCCCCTCCAACCTCCAACAAATCCATCACTCCGCCAATACACGCAAACACACCCATAAAAAGGGTTACCGGGGCTAAAAACAGTCTGAAAAACCGGGTTATCATCAGGTCCCCTTGGGATTCGCCTGGGAGGAATCCCCCTTGGTTTTTGGCGGTTTTGTCCCCTGATTGAGCATTTTGATCAGATGAACCCCAACCGAAACAAAACCCAAAAGGGCACCAACAATGGTCCAGGCCGGGAGTGTCTGGAAATAAAAATCCGCGAGAATTCCCAACACCGCAGGGGATGCCATTTCCCCACCCAAAGCGGCAAACTGCATGGGCTGGGGTCCGGAACCCGTTTTTTTTTGCATTATCCCTCTCCAAACAACCGATTTTACCCAGCCGCTTCAAAGTCCAAACCAAATGATCTTTCCTTTTCGGTTAAAGGATGTCATAGGGCGAGTTGTGGGACTTTCCGTCCTCCGGCTGATGCCCCCTCCTCATGGAATCCCATGGAGACATGAGGCGGGAACACCCGGGGAGGCCTGTGATGGTCCCCATAAGGCTCAACCTGTTTGGCCTGATATTCCATTCATCAAACAATTGGCATGAGCCGGCCGCTTGAGGATTCCCTGAACAACATGGTAGCCCTTACAACCAATTCCGAAAACCAGGACACATTGGTTCCCGGAGCGGTCATGGAATGGCAGGCCGGAGCGGGCAGGACATTTCGTTTTGTGGTGGGTGAAGAGGGGCTGGTCTTGGGATCCGCCCCTGGAGCAGACATCCGTTTGGGTCAAAAAGATCCCCCGATCCTCGCGGCCCTTCGTTTTTGTCCAGGCTACAAAGGCGAAGAAAGTTACCTTCATTGCCGTGTCCTGGCTCCACATTGTCCCTTGATGATAAACGGGCGTTCCGGAGAAACCCTAACAAAACTCAAAGCCAGGGATCGTTTCGAAATCGCAGGCCATGTGGGCCTGGTTATCCAAATTCCGGAAAGCACCATTTCCAGGCTCTCCGAACGAGTTGGAACCCCGGAGCTTGCGGAATACGCAAAAGCGCTGGAAGCCCACGCGGCACTGGTGGATCAGTGGCACAAATCCCTTGATGAGCGTCAAAAAGATCTGGAAAAACGCGAAATTGAACTCCAACAGGTTGTTCAGGAGCTGATACATAAAGGGGCCGCGGGCACAACTGCGGGATTGTCAAGCGATCCCGCAGACCGGAATTCCAGAGAGGGATCAAGCCTGGGCCAAATTATCACGGAAACTCCACCTTCGGATCAACGATTGGTTCACGATGGCCATGGCCCATCTATTGCCTTGGAGGCAACAGAATCCTCCATTGAGTCTGGTTGGGACGAAGGGGGAGACTCATGGGATTTTCTTACACATCCGGAAACCGAATCGACGACCACCCCCATAGAGACTTCATCCCAATATTGGCCGGCCGCAGATGAGACGGAAAGCTTCGAATCTCCTGGCGAAGTGGTGGAGCCGTCGGGGATTATTGATGGGGCTTCCCCGGACAAACAACTGGATACCAATACAGAGACGATCCCTGTTGTTTTCCATGTACCCCAAAATGGGGAAAGGGAAAAGCCCCCTCCTGAATACCCGTTGGACATTCCCGAAAGGGCAAAAACGGAACCTCAGGACCACCCTGAAAACATATTTTCCGATACCGTGATTCTTGGGGAAAATCCTCCGGATGCAGCAGGTCCAAAACCGGCTCAGGCGATGATTTCATCGAAAACCATAGAGGATCCTGATTCAGCC
>CAWUOD010000094.1:0-8574 GCA_963923115.1 uncultured Singulisphaera sp. | reverse complement strand
GGTTTTATCGACCCGCCCCGTCGCGCCAGAAAGTAAAACCTGTCCCCACCCATGACTCCAAAGGGGCCGGGAAGGCTTGGAGGGCGCCAAATCGGAAAGTCCGGAAAGGCTGGCGATCATGGCGTCCAATTCCGCGCTGGATGGATCGCGGGCAACAATCGCCCGAAAGAGCATTTTTGCCTTCTTCGCGTCGGGCATGGCCGGGTCCATGCCCGAGCAAAGTTCCCGGCAAGCCTCAATCACCAGCGGGTGATTGAGCCAAAAGAGCCCCTGGGCGGGAGTCAGGGTGGTGGTCCTTTTGGGAAGATGGGCGTCGGGATTGGGGCCATCGAGGGCGACCCAGGTGGATGGAAGATTTTGGCGATCCACAAAGCCGTAAACTGTGCGCCGATGGGGGAAAGGCGTTGTGAATAGCGCGTCGGCTGGCCCGCCAAATTCCCCGCTCAGGGTTCCCGTCGCAAAAAGGAGCCGGTCCCGAAGCGTTTCAAAATCGAGACGACGGCGGTTTTGTCTTGCCAAAAGCCGATTGTCCGGATCCGCCTCATCAAGATCGCGACGCGAGGCATCAACACTGGACCGCCGATAGGCGTCCGTCATGAGGATGGTTTTGTGAAGCCAACGAAGCGACATCCCATTTGCCAGAAAATCGGCGGAAAGCTGGTCCAAAAGTTCTGGATGCGTGGGTGCGTCGCCTCTTGTTCCGAAGTCGCTTGGTGTTCGAACGATCCCCTCGCCAAAGTGCCATCCCCAAACCCTATTGACGATCACCCTGGCCAAAAGGTCCCTTGCCTTGCCCGTAGTTATCGCCCGGGCCAAATCCGCGCGGCCGCTCCCCTCACGAAAGGGGGATGTGTCCGAACCACCCAGAACCTCCGGAAGACGGGGGACAACGGTTTCGCCCAGGAGGTTGGGATTCCCGCGGCGCATGATTTTTTGCACAGCCGGGGGTGATTGATCCCGGAGAACCATGGCGCACGCCAATACCGCGGGTGTCGCCGCCCGCCATTCATCCGCCTGTCGCTGAAGCTCTCTTTGCAAATCGCGATCGGACCGCCCAAAGAGTTTGCCGGACATGTCATTGGGAACATTCATGGGCGCCTTGGGCCCACGGAGAACATTGTCGATAGCCTTGTCCTTCCGGGCCTCCGGATCGGCAAGCAAAACCGCATATCTGCCGGCCAATTCGGTCGAATCGGCCGGAGGGGAAACAAACAATTGGGCGACGAGCGGATGGACCCCAGACAGGTCGAGCGAGGCGACACCCCTGGCGAACTCCCCACCCCGGGTTGGGCCGAGGATCTTCCATGGCCCCATTACCGGATCTGTTTTGGCGACCTCATCGAGATAATCCCTCCAGCGTTGCCAGACAAAGGGATTGAATTCCCCCCCGGAGGCCAGTTGGGTCACCTCACCAGGATCGGCATACGCGGCAAGGAGATAGCGCTTGACCTCGGAAACACCCCGGAACGATTCCCGCCGAAGGCTCATCCTCGCCTCGACAAAATCCCTGACCAGCTTGTCACGGCGGGTCTGTTCCCTGGCGAAGTCGCGGGTCGCGTCATCGGGAATCTTGTCCGAAAGACGAGGCAGATCCCTGGTTTCGGGAGAATTGGCAAAAACCGAATAAAGCCCATAATAATCGCGCATGGTGATCGGGTCATGTTTGTGGTCGTGACAACGGGCGCAAGAAACCGTCAATCCAAGCAGGCCCCTCCCGACCACATCGACGCGGTCATCCAGAATGTCGGGCAGATTGTTGAGAAATCGCCTCCCCAAAGTGAGAAATCCAAGCGCCGCCTTGTCCGTCGCCGTCGCCTCGGGTAAAAGATCGGCGGCAAGCTGCAATCGGACAAATCGGTCGTAGGGAACATCCGCAAGGAGCGCCCCCACAACCCAATCCCGATAGGTCCACGCGAATGGGAGACTCCGCTCCTCGAGAAACGCATAACCCTTGCTGTCGGCATATCGGGCCACATCGAGCCAATGCCTGGCCCAATGTTCGGCATGCGCCCTGCTCTTTAAAAGGCGATCCACAACCGCTTCGTATGCCTTGGGGGAAGGGTCGCCAACAAATGCTTCGGCTTCGGTGGCGGTCGGAGGCAAACCGGTCAGGTTCAGATAAAGTCGGACGATCAGGTCATGAGGCGATGCTGGGCCAAGCGGGGACAACTTCCTGCTTTGAATCAATCGGAGGATGTGCCGATCAAGCGACTCACTACTGGAAACCTGCCCATCCAAATGGGATTTGGCCGGGGCCGCAAGCGACCGGACCGACCAGAGGTCGGCGGCTTGCCCGCTTGTCAAAGCGACCATGGCCAAAACCCAAAAACCCATAAGATCCCCAACTCGCCAAAAACTTCCCTCGGATTCCAAGGTAATTTTATCATTCCCGGGTCCTGCCGGGGGACTTTTGATGGATAAATTGGCGGGGATACCCTTTTATTGTCCTCCTCACAAACGGACCCCTCCATCATGGGAAAAACACGCTTTGCCGGTTTGGTTTTGCTTTTCAGTGGCATGGGAACGCTCGCCATCCCGGGGCTTTGGGCCCAGGAAAAGAGCGTGGCACCGGGGATCAACGACAATTTCAAAAAGCCCGATGTCTCCAAATACAAGGAAACTTTCGAAGGCGAGAGCCGCGAAATCTTCAAAAGCCGCGAGGCGATCGTGGCCGCTTGCCAGATCCGGGAAGGGGAATCCATCGCCGATGTGGGCGCGGGAACCGGCCTTTTCACCCGCCTTTTTGCCGCAAAGGTCGGCCCCAAAGGAACAATTCAGGCGGTCGATATCGCCCAAAACTTTCTAGACCATATCAACAAAACAGCAAAAGATAGCGGACTGGGTAATATCAAAACCGTCCTCGCCGATGCCAAGGACAGCCGTTTGGCACCCGAATCGGCCGATTTGGTGTTCATTTGCGACACCTACCACCACTTTGAGTTTCCCCAAAGGACTCTCGAAGGACTTCACAAGGCTTTGAAGAAAGATGGCCGCCTTGTGGTGATCGATTTTGAGCGGATCGAGGGAAAAAGCCGGGAGTGGACCATGAAACATGTCCGCGCGGGCAGGGAAGTCTTCCAAAAAGAAATTGAAACGGCTGGTTTTGAGCGTCTGGATGCCAAAACACCCGAAGGCTTGGCGGAAAATTACTTTCTGATGTTCCGAAAAAAAGCGCAATAATCCTCGCCCGGAAGGTTGGGGGGGGGCCTATCGGTCAGGCTCCACCCTTTTCTTTAGAAAATCCGTCTGGATTTTTGTTTTCGCTCCGGTTATGCCCCACGCCCTAATCCGAAGTCCGTCGAAAGTCCGTCCATTGATGGGATTCGCAAGGCAGGGAGACACTCATTATGGCACACACTTGGAAAACGGTTTTGCTTACCCGGGGCGTTCTGGGATTGGGCCTTCTTGGCGGTTTGGGAACGGCTGGCGGAATCCTTGTCGGTCAAAAGCTGGTCATCGCGGCGGATGAAACCGCCACGAAAGTTCCGGAAGAGTGGATGCTCAGCAGCAAGTCGGGAGCCTGGCTCGTTTGCGCCGCCAGTTACACCGGAAGCGATGCGCTGGAGATGGCCCGGCAGTGCTGTCAAACCTTGAGAGAACGGGACAAATTGCCCGCCTACATCCTCAATCGGGGTGAGGAAGAGCGCAAAAAAGTCCGGGAAGAATACGAAACATGGCGGAACCTTCCCGAAGATCAACGGGGCCCCAAACGCCGAACGGTCCGCGTCACCGAACAATGCGCCGTTCTGATTGGTGGATTCACTTCGATCGACCAGGCACGAGCCCAACTCGACAAAATCAAGAAACTTAGCCCCCCAAAGATCCAGCTTGATGGGAACAAAGCCACATCGGACATCGTTAGTGTCTATGTTCCTGTTCCGGGCAAGGGTGTGGAAGTGCGTCGCGAAGAGGTCAATCCCTTCACAAAGAGCTTTGCGACCCGCAACCCGACCATTCCCGTGGAAAAGCAGGACAAACCCAAGTTTGATCCTTTCCTGATCAAGCTCAACGCGGACGAAAGCTATAGCCTTCTCAAAAGCAAATCCAACTGGACCCTTGCCGTGAAGGAATACCGCGGCGCCACCCTCACCCAACCAATCAACGCCAATGCGGGCGGCAGCATACTCGACAAGCTCGGATTCGGACCCAACAAGCCAGGCGAAGCTCTCAACGCATCCGCGCTACAAGCGCATGAAACCGCTCGGGTCCTTCGCAAACTCGAGTTTGATTCCCATGTGCTGCACACAAGGAACAGCAGCATCGTGACGGTGGGCGGGTTCCAATCCCTTGACGATCCGGGCCTCGTGCAGCTCCAGGCCCAATTGGCCTCGCTGACTTCCCAGGATCTCAAACCCCTGGCCCTTTTTGCCCAACCGGTCCCCATGGAAATTCCAAGACCAGGGAAGTAATCTCAAACCGATCCGACAATTCCGGGAGCCGGACCCAAATCAGGGGTTCGGCTTTTTTTTTGCCTCATGACTCATCGCGGAGTTATGCGGTCGAAGTCGAAAAGCCACCCCGTCATCGTCATCGTCGCCGGGATGCTTGTGGGTCATTCCACACCCATGGCCTATCGGCATGATAAAAAAAGCGAACATTGCAAACAAAATCATCAGGCGCCCAATGGACTTGGGAAGGGGGCGGGGACCATTTGGCGACGAGAGCCATGGGTCCTGACAGGTTTTTATGGTTTCCAGACCCAACCCTTTCCCGGGTCGGGACCGATTTGCCGAATGAGCAAAATACGCCACGGGCAAATGGGGGATGTCTGTCTGCGATGTGGATACTAGCATGAGCATTGTTTTGCGGAAGACGAATGGATCCGACCAGAGCGAGATTTGTCTGGCCGTCCAAAAAAGGGGAAGTGCTTGACCATCCCATCCAATCTGACCCCACAGCCGGCACAACCAAAGGTCCTGTGGCAAAAAACGATATCCCGCAAAGGGCCCCTGCCCGTTCCAGTTGAACTGCCCAAAGGCTGCCACAACGCCTGGTCGCGGCTTTGCGAATGGATAGTGACAATCCCCCCGGACCAACCAGGAATTGCCGTTATCAAAGCGGGTCGACTGAGGTTGGCCTTGTTTGTTGATCAACATTGCGGGGAGGGACTGGTCAAAGCGTGGCCCAATAGCCTCTTTGCCCAGGCGGACCCTTTTGAAATTCCTCCGGATGCACCCAAAGAGCCAATTCCCCCGATTGAGCACCTGGAAGGCCTCCTGCGTGGACCGGATTCGGCCTTCTACCTTGGTGCCGCGCAAGCCGTGGTTGATGGAGCCAAGGTTTGTGTGCACGATGGCGAGGAAAGCGACCCGGGCCCGTCCGGCAACCGGATTTCCATCGTCCGGGCGGGAAATCTGTGGCGTCTTTTGCCTCTCAGCGTTCGCCGGGAACGAACAATCGCAATCCCCGATCCAAAAAATATTTTGAATGCGGACATTATGTCGGGGGCCCAGGCCGACCTCCAAAAGGTCTGGCAGGCCGCAAGACTAGGCGACTATCCCGAAGGACGATACGAACTTTCCCTGCACGAGGCCATCGACCAGGGCGACGAGGCGATGATCGAAAAACTTCTCAAAAGACAAAGCCCCAGACAAATACTCCTGATGGGAATCGTCCTGCTGGTCGGATTCCTGATAATGGGCGCGCTTTTTGGATAGTGGATTCTCCAGATAGTCGCCAAACTGAATTTACACAAAAACAAAAGGTCCCGCGCAAAGGCGAAATCCTTCGCGCGGGACCCCGGTTTTATTGCTTTTTCCCATCGGAACCACCATCCCAAAAAGGATGGAATCCCGCGATTACTGATCCCGCTTGGGCGCGCCGTTCTTCGAATCCTCCCCTTGCTTTGGGGCGAGAAGACTGAAAAAAGCGATCACCTGGGTCTTCAGGGAACCCCGAACCACAATTTTATCCCCGGAGGCGACCTTGACCTCAATCAGGTCGGATGCCGACTTCCCGTCAAAGGCCTTGGTGGCCGCGGCGATCATTTTTGGATCGGCTTTGGAGAAGATGTTGACCAGTTTGGCGAGATGCATGTCAAAAGCGAACAGGGGCGAGGCGGTCTTCCCTTTTTCCGCTTGTTTTTCAATATTTTTTTGACCATCCGAGCCCAGGCCGAAATAGACCGCCTCATCAGAGAACCCAACAAGAATCGGGGTTTTGCCCACGATATCGCTGATTTCCTTCGGGAGTGGCTCAATGGTGACACGGTGAATAGTGACCTTGTCGGTCTTGGCCACATCGAGTTGAATCGCCTGGGCCATTTCCGGAATTTCGTTTCGAAGTTCGCGGATCAACGACTCGACCTTTCGGGCGTCGGGAAAGCCAATCGCGCCGATGATGTTGTACTTGCCTTTGGCGTCCGGACCGCGAATGTCCGCGCCATAGTCAAGCACTCCCGTGGAGAGCAGGCCCCGGAAGGCATCGGCGACCTTGCCACCCATTTCCTGTTTTTTCGGGTCCTTTTCGTTGGCAAGCGCGTCGGCAACACCCTGGTTGTAGGACTCGACAAGAAGTTTTGTGAACTTTTCGGACAGCCCAAGGTTCATGCCGAGGTAGTATGCGGAATCGGGGCCGACAAGGCCGCCTGAAACCCCCTTGCGCGCCCCCAGGTTGACAATGTCCCTTGCGAGTTGCGATCCGGACTTTCCAGCGAAGGAAAGCTCGATCGCCAAATCATTCGATGGTTTCTCGAGATCCAGCTTGAGGGAAAGCTCCCCACCCTCGTTCAGGACCTGGACAATCGTCTTGCCTGCCGCGTCCGCTCCGACGAGCTGGCCCTTGCGTTTGACTGGATCTTTTTCCTCAATCGCTTTTTCCTTGGCCTGGCTCATGGCGACCTCGATTTGGCCAACCACCATCTTCTTGATCTCCTCGGGAATGGCCGAGAAATCAAATGTCAACGACATCGCCCCGGTTTTGGAGGCGGAAAGAAGCTCCCCGGTGTCGGGAAGGGAGGCCGGTTCGATGGACTTTTCGTCGCGAATTGTTCCCCAGAGGTACCCTTTCTCAAATCGGAAAAAGAGTGGAAATGGGCTTTGATCGATATTCAGGGTATATATGCCCTTTTTCTCCTCGGCCTTTTGGCCAAGCTTCTCAAGAAACGCGAGAAACTTCTTCTGGTCCGAAATAGGCAGAAGCAGCACCCCTTCGCTATCGATGCCACCGGGCCCAATCTTGCCATACATGCCCCATGGCTTCTTGGGATCCAGCCCTTCGATGCCGCCGCCGCCCGTGAAATTCTTGAGCAGGGACTCGGCCATTTGGACCTCCCCCTCACGGCCGATGATCTTGGCGATGTGGAAGACATGACCCATCAGGGTATCAATCGAGGCGACCCGGATAACAAAAGTGGGCTTTTCGGCCTTTTGTGCCCGCAAAGCCCCAGGGGCTAAGAAACCGATCACGGCGCCGGCAAGAAGGACCGGTCCCGCGGCAAATCGGACCAAAGGTTTGAACATGGCAAGTTTCCCTTTATTGTGGGTAAATGGTGGAAAGGGTGGCACGCGGCAAGCCGCTTGTTAGAATTTTCCTTGCGGAATCCATCAAGCCGTCCAACGGGTCGTCCCTTCCTCCTGAAAATTGTATGGGATCGACGCCCTCAAAAGGCCCCTATCCCCTCCAAAGGATGTAAAGCCATGAATCGCATTGTCCTTCTGGTACTTTCATCCCTGGGATTTCTCGGCATGGGATCCGCGAGGGCGGAGGTGAAGGTTTCGGCCGAGGGATCCGAATCCATTCGTTTTGACATCGATGGCAAGCTTTTCACCCGCCTTCACATTGGACCCAAAGTCGCAAAACCGTACCTGTGGCCCATCATTTCTTCCGAGGGCGTGCCCCTGACCCGCGCATGGCCCATGGAGCCTGTCAAACCCGGATCGGCCGAAAAAACCACCGATCACAAGCACCAGAAATCCGCCTGGTTTTGTCATGGGGATGTTCGCGCCGAAGGAATTGAAACCCCAAAGAAGAAGGGGATTGATGGCGTGGACTTCTGGTCCGAGGATGGCCCCCACGGCAAGATTAAAGTCACCTCATTTAGCATACAAAATGACGATAGTTCTTTGGAACAAAGAAGGAGCCGTTTTTTGGGGTTTAAGCGACGTTTTCATGGCAAATATCCCGAGAATTCTGTTAAGGTTCAAAGTGACAGCGCCACCCTGGAAATGGATTGGCTCTCCGCCGATGGGAAGAAAATTCTGGGTGAGACCCGGACCTACCGTATTCTGGAGGGGAAGGATGGCCAGCGGCTGATCGTCATGGACACCATTCTCAAGGCGGGGGACAACAACATCACTTTTGAGGACACCAAGGAAGGGGCCTTTGGCATTCGCGTTCGCGATGTCATGGCGGAAAGCAAAGGCAAAGGGAAGCTGACCAGTTCCGAAGGAAAAACCCGCGAACCCAATATCTGGGGCAGACTCCTCGACTGGGTCGATTATTCCGGCGAGGTGGATGGCAAGGAGGCGGGTCTTACCGTTATGGCCGACCCGAAAAATTCCCTCAAGACTTGCTGGCATGCCCGCGCCCTGTCTCTTATACACATCTGACGCTGCCGACGATACTCCTTGTGTA
>CAWUOD010000093.1:0-8680 GCA_963923115.1 uncultured Singulisphaera sp. | reverse complement strand
GGTATCAGATCCCTGGCTCTCTTTCGTTCCATTCTTCGATTTTGCTTTTCCCCCATAAACACAAAAAGAGCCTCCGGAATTCCGGAGGCTCCTGGATTAGGGATGTCCCCAACCGGTTGATTTAGAAGGCGTCCCCTGTTCCCGTGGATGAGGCATCGACAGGAGATTGGCTTTTGGGATCCTGTGTCTTGGGAGACTGGGATTTTGGTCCCTGAGCCTTGGGAGATTGGGCCTTGGGGGCGGGGTCGATGCAAGGATCGCAAGCGAACCGGTGGGCGAGGAACTTGTCAATCAGACAAGGCTTGCAGCCTGATTCCACCCACATGGGGCGGCGGACGCATACTTCCTTTTCCACGCAGACAGGAACGCGGCGGGTGATGGTCACCGGAACCTGTTCGGTCACGGTGTAGGGAACCTTGCAGCGAACTTCGCAAGCAACCATGGTGCAGTGGGTTTCGCGAACCTTGCGGCACACGGTGACAGGTTCCATGGTGCAGGTGGTTTTGCAAACCTTTTTGGTTTTGGTTTCCTCAACCATTTCGCAGACGGTGTAAGGGACCTTGCGGGTGACGGTGTAGGGAACCATCTTGCAAGTCACATGGGGCACCATCTTGCATTTTTCTTCGACCTGTGTCGTCCAGGTGACGCAGGGGACGGTCTTGGTGCGCGTTTCACGCTCCATGTGGGTGTGACAGGTGGTGTAGGTGTCTTCCCAGTGGGCACCCTCGACGAAAGGCCAGGCGTTGCTGGCGCCTTTCATTTTGCCCTTGCCGGAGGCTTTGCTTGAAACCGGATCGCTGCCGGGGTGTTTGTGGCCTTTGCCATCGCCATCGACATAGGCGCCCTTCATGATGCGGGTGGTGGTGTAGGGAACTTCCTTGACGACCTTTTCGCATTCATAGCGACAGGTGGTATAAGGAACTTCCTTGACACACTCGTCAAAATAGACCTTGCGCACCTTGCAAGGGACTTCCTTCACGGTGCAGACCGGTACCTTCTTGCAGATGGTGTAGGGGACTTCTTCGGTCTCCACTTCACGCACATAACGGGTGACCGGAACGCTCTCGCAAACGGTGCTGCAACGGAGCACACGCCGACAGCGGGTGATGGGCTCGATGGGGTCGGCGGCTTTGGAAACCTTGCCGCCTTTGCCACCCTTGCTTCCCTCGGAGGAATCATGGCCGATCAGGCTGGAACCCTTCATGGTCAGGCAGGGATCGCAAGGCATCACGGTGTAGGTCTCGGTGACCCACTCCAGTTTTTTGCGCATGCGGGTTTCGCAAGTGGTCACGGGTTTGCACACGGTGCGACAGACGGTGCGGGTGCCGGTTTCGGTTTCGGTCTTCCACTCGCGGCAGGTGACCTGCTTCACGGCGTCCTCGATCTCCACACGGCGGACCTGGTAGCGGACTTCCCTGGTGTGGTGTTCGACGACCGGTTTGCGAATGTAATTGACCACTTCCCTTGTGTGGTGCTCGCAAACCTTCTTGCACACCTGGCCGGACTTGGTGTGGGTCCGGGTTTCGGTGACGGGTTTGCAAACCGTGTAGCAAATGGTCTTCTCGCTTTGGACGGGGACCTTGCGGCACACATTGTAACGGATCTCGCGCTGGCTCGTTTCGATTTCGGGCTTGCAGCGGGTTTCCGTCTCCTCGCGGTAGCAGGTCTTCTTCACAGGCCGGGAAACGGTGTATTCCTGGTCGAAGGTTTCGGTGTGATAGCGCGGTTTGAGGATGGTCTCCTCGACATTGCGCACGATGGTTTCCCGCTTGGGCTTGTAGATCGTTTTGACCTCGTCCCGATAGCAGGTTTTGGAGATCGTCTTTGTCGATTCCTCGGACACGGTCTTGTAGCAGGTCACATACCGCTTTTCGATGTGGCTGTCCCAAACCAGCTTGTATGTTGGACGATACCGCTCGCAAAAAGCGGGTGAAACGCACCCCGGGTCCTGCGCCGCCTTGGATACCGAGGCGTATTTGCCCACTCCAAGGTTCGAGGCGGAAGCGGTCTGGGCCACCAACCCGACCAGCAACGCTACCCAGGGCGTCAATTGACGCGGTTTCATGGAACCAATCTCCTCAGACACCAGGCGAAATCATCACACGGTATCGGTCACATCCCTGAAGCCATCTCACCGTTGTGCATGCATCCAACCCCTCGGAGGACCATCCTCGGTCATTGGGGTTGGTGGAACATCATGTCCGCGCAATGGTCCGTCCAGGGGGAGCCCGGCATCAGTCCCCATCAACAAGACCACCTCTTCCATCGGGAAGCCCAATCCAACGGAATGATCCGCAATCCCCGCCAGATCGCGCGATTTCACAATTTGGGTACTACTGCGCGGGTGCGGGGAATTGTGTCCAAATTGCCCGCAAATCACGACATGAGGCGAATGCCAAACCTAGCGGATGGATGGCCATACCGGATCAAATTGGGCAAAAACTTTCTTGACAACACAAAAATCATGCCTTGACCGACGACAAAAACAGGGAACCAACCACGAAACCCGCCGAAAAGCGCCTAACTCGAATAGAGGCTCCTGAAGCGCCTGAGGAATAAGGCCACAAACCAAAGTCCCAACAGGGAGAAACCCGCGAACCCGACCCAGGCCGAGGCAAGCACCGTGTCGATCCGGATCAATTGTCCAAGGAGCCCGCCGATTTTGCGGGGGACCATCGGACCCGAAGGCATCGAAAGCAGCTCGTCAAGAATCCGTGCCTGGGCGATCACCACGAACATCGCCAATAGCAAAGTCCAGGGCCCCGCGGGCGTCTCCAATCCAAATACCACCGCCACGGCCAGACCCATCGGAACAAGAGCGCAAACCCTGGCTGTCCGGATGGACCAGTCGGGAACCGTTTCGGCCTCGTACCTGGCCATCATCGTCACGCCCGCAATGTAAATACCCACCGACAAAGCGGCGGCGATCGCGAAAGCGCCCGGAAACGCGCAACCTAGCGCCGTCCCCAAAATCACATTCATTGTCCGGCAGCCACCCATGAAAAGCGGGCCCCAAACGGTCGATTTGGCCCACCCGTTGTATGCGAGCACCAAAACCGCGATGAGCCCCGCATAGGACACGGCAAGCGGACATTGGAGCAAAAGGGAAACACCTCCCCCGCAAGCAACTCCCAAAACCAGGAGGCAAATACCCGTATTTCGAGCCGCGAGGGGGCTTACCCGTCCGGACGGAATGGGACGGCCGGGACGCTCTTGGGCGTCCGTTTCGCGGTCAAACCAATCGTTGAGGACCATTCCACCCAGGTAAAGGAGGATTGACGACAGACAAAGACCCACCAAAGGCCAAACAAGGGACGGAGATGAAAGAACAGCAGAACCGGAGGCGATCAACGCCCCGAGAATCACATTGGAAGGTGCGGAGGGAACAAGACCAACACGGGCAAGTTGGGCCCAGGCCAAAACCCGCGAGCCCTTTGGGGATGGATTTGGGCCGGAGGGTAAGGATCCGGATAGGTTATTGGCCATTTTTACCAACCAGGCGAATCAGGGATCAAAGCGATGGGCCAAACGGCGACTGTTCATGTCGAGGGCTTCGAGGATATCAATCACGGCACCGACATCGAGGTGGAAGTCGCGGGCCCAATTGATGATGTCGAGATTTTCCTGGCCGGCTTTCAACCGGTCAACAATCCGGTCCAGAAGTTCCCCATGCTGCTCAAAAAGACGATGCAAAAGCCCATAATCGCCCCGGTCCAGTTCCACCCAAAAGCGTGTTCCCTGAAGGTGTTCGAGCCAACGGGCCCTGAGGTATCCCCACCAATGGGTTTTCACCCATTGCCTGATGGCGCCCTCCCCCAGATCCGAACCCGCTTTTTCGCTTTCAATCCATTTGTGACGCTGGGCCTCGACCTCGGAATCCTCGAAAACAGACTGTTTTTTCAGGTTTTCCGCACAGGCGGCAGGATTTTGGGTTTCCTCGGAGGTCATGTCACCGGCCTTGTTGAGTGTGCTTGCCATGGCATCCCTCCGGGGAAATCATCCCCTAAACCAACCCGAGATTGCTTGCCCAAATTCTATTATCGGCACAAGTACCCACCATCCACCACCAGGTTTGTTCCGGTGATGTATGCCCCGGCCGGACTCGCCAGCAGGAGCGCAGCGCCAACAAGCTCTTCCGGTTCGCCCCATCGCCCCACCGCTGTGTGCGCGGCGAAAGCGGCTTTGTCCGCATCGGACAAAAGCTTTCCGGGAAGCTCGGTAAGGAACGGCCCCGGCGAGAGGCAATTCACCGTGATTCCATAAGCACCCAAATCCAGGGCGCTTGCACGGGCCAGGCCCAATAGGGCGGCCTTCGTCGCCGAATAGGCGTTCCGGCCTTCCTTGGAGACGGTCGCCATGATCGAGGCAATATGTATCACCCGACCCCAGCCACGCTCTTTCATGCCTCCCGATAGGGCTCGTGTCAAGGCCATGACCGAAGTCAGGTTAAGCTCCAACACCTGATCCCAGGACGCATCCGTAATACGATCAATAGGCTCCGGTCGGTTCGTTCCGGCGTTATTGATCAAAATATCCACACGGCCCCAAATCGCTTCCGCTTCCCTTGCAAGTCTCCCGGCTTCGCCCCGAAGACTCAAATCCACGACGATGCAGCGCCCATCACCGTTTGTCCCCGCCAAAACTTCGCGAAGGGATTCCTGAAGTTTTGCACCATCGCGGCTGGCAAGGATGACACGGGCTCCCTGCTCGACAAGCCCCCGGGCCATAGCTTTGCCCAAGCCTTGGCTGCCCCCTGTAATCAGGGCCACCTTTCCAGATAGATCAAATCTTCCTGACATGGGTTTCCTTGGGCTTCTTATGGGGAGGTGATCAAACCAATTGCGCTTGACCCGGTTATTTGTCGAGGCTATTGCCGCAAAAAGTATTTCCTTGAGAGTTTACAATGCGGATTGGGTCTTGGCTTCTGGTTGCCTTGCTCACCGGCGTCTGCGGCTGTTTAGGCCGCTGGTCGGAGGATTCCATATTACCAAAGCCGCCCAAAGCCCTTGGAGGCCCACTTGCCCTTCAGGGTATATCCGGCAAAGACGCCATTCGTCTGGAAGTTTCCCTCCTGGAGTTCACACCCGGGGACACTTATCCCAACGAAGAGATTTGGACTTTGGCGGATGAATCCGGGCAAAATCTGGAAAAAAGAGCGATTCTGGACGAAAACGGTCTTCGTGTGGCGACTCTTGGTGGACAAATCCCCTCAGAACTCCACAGGGTGATCCATTCCAAAAGAATCAATCCGGAACCCCGTGCTGTGCAGATGCGTCTGGGGCATTCCAAACAGCTACAGCTGGGTGCGAGCTATTCCGATTGCGCCATTGAACTGGTGCGCGAAGGACGCTCGACCACCCGGGAATATTTGCGGGCGAATTTGTTGCTGGATGTCACCCCGGAGGAATCCGAGGGAAACCGCATCAAATTGCGGGTCATCCCCACCATTCGCCATGGCGAATTGGAAATGGAACCCAAGCCCGTGGTCCACCCGAGCGGATATCGCCATTTTGAGATTATCCCCAAGCACAACGAGGACACTTTGGGCTGGATGGGATTTGATCTGAACCTGGCATCGGGGGAATATGGCATCATTGGATGCACTCTTGGGCACCCGGAATCTTTGGGCCAGATGTCCTTCCTCAACCAGGAGACCCAAAGTCCGGTTCAACGATTGTTATTGTTGAGGGCCGTCCGGCATGTGGGTTCGTCGGAGGATACACCCGAACACGAAGGTCCGCTACCGATCGCCAGTCAGGCGGCGGGCCTGACCCGAAGCGCCCCGTAATAGCCACGGAAGCCCCACCCAACGACAAGGCCGGGACAAAAGCGCCTCACGAAGAGGGCGAAATTTCCTGTTTTTCGGATCGATTTTTAGAGAGTAGGGTTCGGGTGGGGAAATCGGTTTCGGCCCCTTTGGCGAGTAAAAGCCTTTACCACCCTCCAAAAGGAAACACTCCGCGGGTCGCGGGGCCCGTCTGAAAGGGATGTTCCCAGGGAATACGCCGGGCTTTCCGAATACTCGGAGCCTACTATCTCGGGACAATGGCGGTATTACCGCGCCCCTGTTGGCCCAGGTAAAACCCGGCTATCCGGCTCACCGAAGGGCTTGGGTCCGACCCCGCCATCTGTTTGAGACGGTCGTGGGCGTCGATCCCAAAACGGGCGCTTAACGCACGCGCGGCCGCGGCCCTAACCGATGCGGCACGATCATGGCTCATCCGTTCGAGCCAAAGTTTCTCATCGAGATCGGGAGAACCCTGGACCAGATCCAAAACTTCCAGACGACGCGAAGGATCCGGATCGGTCAGCAATTTGCCCAATCGAATGTGTTCCGTCGAAAGGCCCCGTGCGGAAAGCGCCAACTCGGCCAGTCGACCAACCTCGGAATCGTTGTCGTGAAGGGCACCCAAAAGAACATCTTCGCGGACCTTTTCTGTGGCCGGGCCGATGGCCAGAATGCAGGCGCGCCGAACTTCGGCGACAGGATCCTCCAGGCGGGCCACCATATCTTCGTAAAGGTCGGTTTGTGTCCGCATGATCACGCTTATGGCCTCGACACGCGATGCGGCATCCCCCTTGCGGAGGATTTGGCGCAAAAGATCCCTTCGGGCGAAGGCATCCTCGGGGTTGGACCCCTCCGCGGAGGCGACAGCGGACGGAATTTTTGCCAAAAGGGCCAAAGCCGCCCTCGGCACGGTGGGATCGGGTTCCGTTCCCGGGGCGGGATCCGCCATTCCAAGAGCCGCCTGGGCGAGAAGACCCGCCACCGCCTGCATCAGGGGTGATCCAAAAACCGGAGGTTCCGCAAACCACTCGGTGACCAGATTCAGGGATGCGGCTTGCCCCTGGGGCGAAAATCCTCCAAACCCCTGGGATAGCTTGCCTGCAAGAATCACCCGGCGGGAGTCCTCCCTGGACCAGCCGGCGGAAATCCCAACCAGGGCCTCCCTCGCCGTTTTTACGACCAAATCTCGGTCCGATTGGAAAAGACCAACCATGGGAAGGATGGCGGCATCGCCAAGCCCTTTGGCGCGTTCGATCCACTGGGGAGATTCCGCCTCGGTAGTTTGGGAAACCTGGCGAACCAGCCAGACGGCCTGGATATCCTTCCGAAAATAGACTCCGGCTCCCGCGGCACCCACAACCGCCACCGCCCCCAACCGAAGGACCCATTTGGCTCCCAAAGGGAAAGGCTTACGCAAACCATTTTCCCCGGGAGAGTTCTGTTCGGCGGAATGTGTCATGGTGGAGGCTCCCCTGGGTTGTTTTTGGATTCATCCGAAGGCAACGGAAATCGGCTTTAAAGGGACGATTTTTTCCATGGTTGCGGACAATAGTCTAAGCCCCCGATTTTCCATACCACAAGACCAACCCAAAAATCCCTCATGATCCCCCCATCCAGAATTCGATGAAGGAGTGACCACCCCTGGAATCCCGATCCGGGGGGACCCCACGAGGTTCATTTGATGCACCGGCGCGTATTTGCGTTGGTGATCCTGGGCATGTGCTTGGCCCCACGGGTAGGTTCTGCCGCGGAAGCGGTAATTCCTCCCCCCGAGCCCGCCGGGATCCCGTATTCCATCATGGCCCCGATCCATCGCGATCGTGTGAAGGCTGTTGTGGAACAACCCACTGTCACAGCCCAAGGACCGGCTGAGGCTTTCCTCGCCCCGCCCGAGGTGTATCGATGGCTTCTTGCCCACCCGCAGGACGCTTTCCGGATTTGGCAAACGCTTGGCGCCAAGTGCACCATTCCCAATGTGGATGAGAAAGGCCGCTATCACTACGAGGAGAACGGTCGCGGAACGGTGGTTTGGGAAGCCGTTGCCAAGGGCAAAAATGCATGGGTCTGGTTGTGCGAAGGCAAGGGCCGTCCGGCGCCTTTGCTCCCCATCATCGAATTCGATGCGGTGGTGCTGGTTCACTATGTCCCCGGAAAAGACGGCGAGGGAAACCCCGCGATCAGGCACCAATACCGTTTCTTCCTGAAGACAGATTCCAAAGCGATCAATGTCGCCGCCAAAATCCTTGGGGCTTCTGTTCCCAAAATGGCTGACAACTATGTCGGACAATTGCAATACTTTTTTGCCGCCCTGAGTTGGTGGCTGGATCAACATCCCGAGCAGGCCCAGGAGCTTCTCAAGGACACCGACGCTCCCGTGGCTGTCCTTCGGGGTAAATAGCCCTCGCGAATGGTGACATAAAAATGCACCAGGGCCGATCAACCCCAGACGGGAGGATCGGCCCTGGCTTTTTGGAAAGGAAAACCGGGAAACCCAATGGGCCTGGAAGTTCAAGTCCAGGTCAGGCAGACTCCCTAGTTATCATCGCCGCCGGAAGGTATCTCCAATTCGAAAGTGAACTGGTTGGGGGAACCCTTCCCGACCTTTGCGGTGAGCACCAGACCCAACCGGGATCCCTCTGCCGACGAGACATCGCGCCGAAAAGCTGCATTTGGCCCGTTCCGGCCCGATACCCAAAGGATGATCGCGATCACGACCAAAAGCCCAGGGTAAATCCGCGAAGGCGGTCACCCACGGATTTCTGAAAAACGGATCACCCTCCTTGGAATAAAACAATCGCCAATAAAGAGCTTGGACGACGGTTTTCAGGAAACGGCGCCGATCCGATGTGTTTTGGACAAAGATTCGATGATGATTACGCCAATTCGAACCAG
>CAWUOD010000092.1:0-8726 GCA_963923115.1 uncultured Singulisphaera sp. | reverse complement strand
CGCATGACGCCGTCCCAACCAAAATCCAGTTGGGACGGTTTTTCAGGGACGACTAATTATCCATCCCCAAAGGGACGGTCATGATCTTTGCGAAATTATTGTTTGTGCCGGGAAACCGTAGAAGCTTTTATTCCCATTTGGGAATTTCCCTACTGATTCTGATATTTACCCGCACCTCTTTTGGATCGGATGCCAGAGGACTTTTTTTTGATGCCCCAACCAGCCTAAATCAAATTGAGGCTTTTCGAAACGAGACCCGGGTGGCTTTGGAAAAGCTTCGCAAAAATGCGCGTCAGGAGGGATTTCAGGGGCCTCTCATTCTACTTCTTGATTTTCATGGCAGTAGCAAGGATTACAACCTCGAATTTGAAACCGCTTTCGCAATCTCCCGCACCCTGGAACCTTTTCGGAATGATGGTTTTCGTGTTGTTGGGCTAGTCACTGGCCAAGTCAGGGGCCATGGGGTCCTCCCCGTGCTTGCGTGTTCGGAAATCCTGATGAGCAATCAGCCTGGATCATCGATTGGTCCGATTTTGACGGAAAATGCGTCGGCCGATCCTACCATTTTGTCCGAATACCGCAGAGCCACTTTGGGACGCTTTTCCCAGGCGGTGATCCGAAGGTGGCTAGTGCCGGGATTGGAACTTGTTGAAAAACCGGTAGTCCAGGGCCCCGATCCGTTTCCATTTGGGGATAAAAAGGATTATCCCGCCGGAAAACCAATCCTCGGGCTGGCACAAAATTTGGCACTTCCATTTGCTGATGCGAAAAGGCTGGGATTGGTCACAGGCGATCCAGCCATCAGCGCGGCAGACGCTATTAGGATTTTGGACCTCCCATCAAACACGCTCAAGGAATCCACGGGAAAAAATCAGATCAAACCAGTGGTGATTTATTTGGAAGGAGAGCTGACCGGGGCAAAAATTGCCCGCCTGAAACGGGCACTATCGCGATGCAGGGGGGCCGGTAAAGATTTCCTGATTCTTAAACTGGATGGTGTTCATGGGGGATCCCCCGGTCAAGTCTACAGCTTGGCCCAGGAACTAATAGAGAGTTCCCGGGGTGTGGAAGCCATTCGTACTTTCGTTTGGATTGACAAGGATTGCGCGGATATGGCAACTTTGCTCGCCCTTGCATGCGGCCAGATCTGGATGCAGGAAGGGGCGGGCCTTGGTAGATTTCGGGAATATCTATCACAAAATCCAAAGTTTTCCGGAGAAATCCGGTCACTTACAAAATCGCTTTTGATCGAGAAAAAATGGAGCGAGAATGATTCGGAACTTCTTTCAAGGGCGATGATCGAACCAGGATTGCGGCTGCGGTGGGCACGGGAATCAGGTGGTAAAAAACCATGGATGCTTTGGGATTCCGCCTTGCTTGCGGTGGCAGGGGGAATGGACCTGGGACCGATGATAAAACCCTCCAGTCCCGAGGGGGAAAACAGGCCTTTGGATTTACCCACCCATCTTGCGTTGGACCCTTTGGGATTGGTGGAAAACGCAAAGGATTTTGGTGAAATGGTTCAAAGGCTTGGCCTTCCACGAGCACCTGAAAGGTTGGGAACCGAGTGGCTTGATGCGGTCGCGGATTTTTTGACACAAACCTCGACCCAAGTCATTTTGGTTATTTTGGGAATGGCCTGCCTCATGATTGAAGCCATGAAGCCAGGATTGAGCCTTCCAGGTGTCATGGCTTCACTTTGTTTCATCCTGATTTTTTGGTCAAATTCCCACATCCAGGGGCAAATTGATTGGTTGGCAATTCTCATATTCCTCCTGGGCCTCATTTTGGTGGTTGTTGAGGTATTTTTAATCCCTGGTTTTGGTGTTGTTGGACTAAGCGGCGTACTCATGATTCTTGGAGGCATGGCTTTGGTCGCATACGGTCATTGGCCCCAATCCCCAGGGGAATGGTTGGGTTTTGGCCAGGTCATGCTTCCCTTTGTGGGAAGCCTAATTGGAAGCATAATTCTTGCCGGTGTTGCCATTCAATTTTTGCCCAGAATGCCATTTTTTAACCATTTGGTTTTAATTCGGGAATCGGAAGGGAATGGATGGGAAAAACCAGAAATGGGAAATTCCCTTTTGGACCTGGTTGGTAGGATTGGAGTGGCCCAAACCGATTTGCGCCCATCAGGCACGGCACTTATTTTGGGGGATTACCTGGATGTGATCACCGATGGTGAATTTATATCCCAAGGGGACCATATTGAGGTTCTTGAAGCCAATCCCCTAAAAATCGTGGTTCGCCTGGCAAAGAACACCCAGAACAATTTGGATAATTAAAACAGGGATACCCCATTATGGATGGACAATTTCTGACCTTTGGCGTTGGACTTGTTTGCACGGGTCTTTTAATTCTGGTGGCGGAAATTTTTGTTGTTTCTTTGGGCCTTTTGTCAGCTATTGGTGGCGGATTAATTCTAATTGGACTCATCCTTTGCTTCAAAGCCGGATTCTTTTGGGGACTTTCAGTTCTGGTGGGTACTTCGATATTGCTGCCTTTTATCCTGATGTGGATGCTGAAATTTTTCCGGATGGAGTTGGTGTCCAAAAATTACAGAAACCAGGAAAGGGGCGGGGAGGACCCAACCCAATTGTCCTGGTTGGTGGGCCGTGTGGGAAAAACCCTGACAGAAATGTCGCCATCGGGAAAAGTCGATTTTGATGGCCATCGAATAGATGCCATTACAGAAGGCCTGCTGTTGGAAAGGGGAATGGAGGTTCGTTGTCGCCTTGTGGAGGGTCAACGGGTTGTGGTGGTTCCCGCCATAACCCCCGGCCCCCAAAAAACTTTTGAATCGCTTGATTTTTCCTGAAAGGTCGAACGATCCGTATCCTTACTCAGGACCAAATCCGTAGGAGGCTTTCATGCTTTGGGCACAAACATCGCCAAACACCATATTTCTTGGAATTGTCATAGTTGTTGTGGTATTTGTTTCCCTTGCCACAATGCTAATTCTTTTCAATTTTCTGAGACTCTATGTCCAGGCTTGGCTGACAGGGGCCCATGTCAAGCTGATCCATATGATCCGCATGAAGCTTTGTAATGTCGATTATGGGCTCGTGGTCAAACAAAAAATTGCCCTGGTAAATGCCGGTGTCGAAATTCAGACCCAACAGATCGAGGAACATGTTTTGGCCAGGGGAAATATCCAAAGGGTCAGCATGGCTGTTATCGCGGCGAAAAAGGCTGGCATGAATCTCAGTTGGCAGGCCGCCGCGGCAATTGATCTGGCCGGACGGGATGTCTATGATGCGGTTCGTTGTTCCGTAAATCCCAAGGTCATTGACTGTCCAGATCCCAGCAAGGGAAAGCAGACGCTGGATGGAGTTTGCCGAAATGGGATCCAACTCCGCGCCAGGGCTCGAGTCACCGTAAGGACAAAACTGGAGCGCCTCGTGGGAGGCGCGACGGAAGAGACCATCATTGCCCGGGTGGGGGAAGGTATCGTCAAGGCAATTGGGACCGCCGAGGACCACTCCATGGTTTTGGCAAATCCCAATCTTATTTCCCAAGCGGTCCTACGCAACGCCCTCGATTCGCAAACCGCTTTCGAAATTGTTTCAATTGATGTGGCAGAAATAGATGTGGGCCAGAATGTTGGCGCCAACCTCCAAGCCGAACAGGCAGCGGCCGACCTCCGGGTTGCCCAGGCTAACGCGGAAAAGAGAAGGGCGCTTGCAGTGGCCCAAGCCCAGGAAAACATGGCCAAAGTCGAGGAAAACAGGGCATTGGTTCTTCAGTCCGAATCGGAAATTCCAAGGGCAATCGCCCATGCCATCCAGGATGGAAAATTGGGTGTTATGGATTATTACAACCTGAAAAATCTTCAGGCTGACACCCAAATGCGGTCCTCCATTGCGGGCTCGGCAGGTGTTGGATTACCCATTGCAACCGATCGGGCGGAAAAACCACCGCAGGCGAATTAACACAAGCGATGGCCTAAACCATACCGAAAATTATTTGGTGGTTTTTCAAAGGGGAGCAACAAGAGGCTATGGGCTTTTTTGCGGCCGGAAACGACATTGTAACCATCATTCTCGCCCTTATTCCCGTGGCGGTTTTCGTCCTTAGCAACCTCTACAAGGCCTTTGCCAAGGTCAATCCCGCCCAGACAAATGGGGTGCCGGTTTCCCAACCCAAGGTTCGAAAATCCACACCATCTCCCCGCGTTATGGATTTGGAAGCATTTTTAAGAGAATCAAAAAAACAAGGACCAGGCAAACCGGGTGCAAAAAAGGAGCCTGTCAAAGCAACCCCTGAACCACAAAAAACCAAACAGAATTATTCCGATCCAAATATTACCGCCTTTCCACCAGTCCTTGCCGACCGAACCAGACCCCAGAGGGTGCCTGCTCCGCCAACTCTCCCCAAGCAGCTTCCAAATACCACAAACCGCAACCAAAAAGCACAAAAAAAACAAAATCAGGCAAACCAGGTAAACCAGCCCTTCCCAACAATTGCCTCAACTGGCGCTTTAGTTATGAATTTGGGGCCTAAACCTGTCACACCGTCGATAGAAGAGAATCCGGTTGGAATTGCCTTGGCCCTTTTGCGTAAACCCAATGGGGGAGCTGGAGCATTTGTCCTCCAGGAAATCCTTGGGCAACCGCGATCTCGCAAGCCGCACCGACCTGTCTAAACCATTGATTATTCCCTTTCACCCATGGATCGATGGATGTCGGGATGGTATGGATTCCCACTTTTCGGGGTTGGTGAGATCGAAAATTTGGTCGGGCCCCAATAAAGACGAAACCGACCTTTTGGTAAAATCGGCAATCAGTTCATTGGCATCAAGGCGCCAGGAGGGTGGGCCCGCCAACCGGCGATTGATCCGGCCCAGTCCACCCGGCCAGTGGTGCCCCATTTCCACAATCAGCCAACTTTCCAACCATGCTTTTGGTTGCTTAATGTGAAACAATAAACGGGACTGAAGTCCCAAATGATCACGAAATTGTGGATTTTCGAAATTGGCCTTATCGAACCAATTTGCCAATTCCGACCAGACTGGCGGCCTTATGTCGGGTATTTTTAGCCAGGGGGATTTTGCTGGCCCTCCCTCCCAGGGAACCAGGGGATCCTGATTTCCATGAATGGTTAAGATGGGTAATTCCCAAGAAAAAGAAGCGATATTTCCCGGGCCAAGCGGCGGTGGAAGGGAACAAATCAGAGATGCTGAGGACCAAATACCAGGCATTGAGCGGACCAACCTTGCCGCCATTGCCCCCCCATTGGAAAAACCAATCAAATGAATGGGAAAATCCGGGGAAAACCCCAAGGATTTCGCTTCCATCTTTATTCGATTTACCAATCCCTCAAAAAACTTAATATCGTCTCCGGGTCCAAGATATTCTCGAAAACGGGGTGATCCATCATCCCATATTTTTGGGTTTTGCAGAAATCCTGAGGGTTTGCCAGGATCCAAACTTCGCCCATCCGGTACAACCAGCCATGCATTTTCCCGAACCGCCACATTCGCGATGCAGGATTCTTCCAGTGCCCAATTGGCGCTACCACCAGCGCCGTGGAGAAGTATCCAGCAGGCCGCTGGGTGATTTTTGAGGTCTCCAGGAAGCCAAAGGGCATTTCGGACATGTCCCAGTTCTTCAAAATCCCAGGAAATAACAAGGGATATTTTTGGCATTATTGATGTTTACCCGGCGTTTTCGGCGGAACAAAGAGATGCCCAAACTGCCTTGTAATATCTGAGAAATTCGATGCCCAAAGAAGGGTCAGCTATAGTTTTTCCGACTTCGATTAGTGTATATCGGTCATAATTTGCTTCCGCAAGCTTTTGAAATAGCTCTTTATAAGGATATTTCTTGTCAAAATTTTTATACAAATCATTGATATGACATGACTTAATACGCTTCCCAAGAAGGTTAAAGGCTTGGGATATACTACCCTGTTTCACATCGGTTGGATTGGAGTTCCAACAAACGCCAACATTCCCCAAAGGGCAATGGGCCATAATCTCCGCCATATTTTCAGGTTCCTGGGTTCCGCTCCCGTGAACCTCGCACCAAATTTCCACATTGTGGCTGGCTGCGAATGCCCCACATTGGGCCATCGAAACTCCGATTTGTTTAAGCGTTTCGGGGACTGGCTTTTCCTTGGGTAGCCCATTGGGGCGGACCTTCACGCCTTTGGCCCCAATATCGGCTGCCAATTCCACAAATCTTTTAGTCATATCAATTTGCGACCGAACAACATCGGGATTTACCGCGTGATATTCACAGGTTGACCCCAAGCCCCAAATTTCGATTCCCGCATCACTACACCGTTTTTTTACTTCGGCGCGCCCGGAAGGTGAAAGGGTTGGCTCAACACCATGTTTGTGCGAGGTACGAAATTCCACTCCAGCAATTCCGGCTTGGGAACAGACAGCGATTAGGGTTTTCAAATCCCATTGGGCAGCAATGTTGTATGTAACCAAACCCAAACGAAATTGCGATTTGGGTGTTTGGTTATTAAGAGCCTCTGCCCAAACAGTTTTTGGCAAAAAAGCCGATTGGGACAAAAGCCCTAGCGAGGCGCAACCAAGAAATTCCCTTCGGGCAGTCATTTGTGGGCTCCTTAAATGGTTTTTCTTCCGTGTTGCTTCCACATAATGATATAAGGCCGAAAATGGGCCTTGGGCAGGACGATTCAATCTAGGGAGGGTATGGCCATGTCCACCGGAATGGAACCCAAGCTCAAAATCAAATCGACTCCGAGTGCCTCATTTGAAGAAATCCTTAGCCAGGCCCAAACGAAGATTCGACTTGCGGACCTTGTCCATGGCGCATTTTTCTTTGGTCTTAGCCTTCTCCTTTCTTTTCTTGTACTTCTCCTCCTTGATTATTGCTTTGAAAGCTCCTGGTTTATCCGCTTGGCCTTCCTTGCTTTAACCGGAGTGGCTCTCATTTATGTGGTGGTCCGTTACCTGGTATTTCCGGGTATTCGTCCTATTAGCCGGATATATACCGCCCGAGTCCTGGAAAAGGTTTTGGACCAGCCCAAAAATAGCCTCGTGAATTTTGTTGACCTGCAGGGACAGGACCTTCCGCCTCCGATCCTTGCCGCTTTGGCTATTCGGGCCAACAGGGAAATTAGAAAAGTCGACCTGGAAGAAGCGACCCATTCCCGAACCACAAACATACTCGGGATCATTGCCGGGGTGTTGTTAGTGGTGTCGCTTGGGCTAATTTTCCGAATGGGAATCCCAAGAGCTTTAGGCCATTTTCAGAGGATTTTTGCCCCAATCACCGGGGTGGATGACAAAACCATCACACGGCTTCAGCTTATTGATCCGGAAAAAGGAGACACACAAGTTGAGATCAAGCGAAATGTAAATGTTGCGGTGCGTATTGGGGGCGAAGTTCCAAAATCCGGGGACCCCAGAGCCGCTCGAATTTATTTGCGAAACCGTGCCGAGGATCCTGAGCGAATTCGGTTTTTGGAGCCGATGAAAAACGAAACCTTTGGCGATCACTGGGGCATCGTATTGACTCCGGAGGAAATTCAGGGAGGCCTCCTCTACCAAATACGCGCGGGCGACGCTCAAACTCCTGTTCACAGGATTACTGTTAAATTCCACGAACCCGCACTCATTGCCAATTTTGAATCCACAATTGAGCCCCAAACTGTTTGGAATCTTCCACCCACCAAATCAAGGGAAAGAAAACTATTCGGACCATCTGGTTCAAGGGCGCAATTGATCCTGGAGGCCAATCAACAAATCACCCGGGCCTGGCTGGATTACGCCCCCGGTGAACCTGTGATTGGAACAGTTATGGATCTCAATCCCAAGCAAGTTGAATTTTCCTTCCATCTCAATGAATCCGGTGAATACCGCATCGGTTTTGAAACCAAATCGGGTGAAAAATACACGGACCCGGAATCTTTCCCGGTGGAATGCTACTCTGCAAAACTATTGAAGCCACAAACAGATTTGACAGTTGCACCGAATTCAGTGATTGATTTGGAATGTGTGGCTTCCACAACGGTTGCCATGCTGGATTCCAATTTGATGGTTCGATTGCCTGAAAATGCAAATCGCCCTTCAGTTTTCCTGTCCCACCCCAAATCCAATCAAAAAGTCGCCGACGCGGGATCAGGAGTTCGATTTTCCCAAAAACTGGATTTAAAAGGCTGGTCAGCGGATGGAAAGAGCGCGCCAATCAAGGAAGGGCGGTTGGAATATTGGCTTGAGGTCAGGGATTCCAAAGGCAAAGTCCATCCAACCGAACATCGCTTTTTAATAATTGAAGATCCAAAAAATCCGGATCAAAACCAGAACAACCCCATGAAAGATAACAATCAGGAGAACAAGCAGAATAATCAGGATAAAAACAACCAAGGTGGACAAGGCAAAAATGAAAAGCCAAATCTGGACCAAAATAGCAAATCCAAACCAGATCCCATGAAACAGGGATCTGATAATCAAACTCCTGAATCAAAAAATGACAATAAAACAGATCCAGGAAAAGAAAAGTCTTTTGATCCATCCAACAAAGATGGACAAAAAGAGGATAAGCAGCCTCCCCCCATGGGCGATCAAAAAGAAAAATCAGACCCAAAAAACTCCGATCCCGCGCCCATGGATCAATCAAATGAAAAAAACAACGATATTGAAAAGAAAATTCAGGATGCCCTAAAAGACCAATCTGACAAACCCATGCCCGGCGACAAACCCATGCCCGGCGACAAACCCATGCCCGGCGACAAACCCATGCCCGGCG
>CAWUOD010000091.1:0-8760 GCA_963923115.1 uncultured Singulisphaera sp. | reverse complement strand
ATCCGGATCCGAACAACAACACATCCAAAGTGGAAACCATCCTGGATGGTAGCCCTATCACGGGAACCGTGTTTATCGACCGGGACCATGACGCCGTAATGGATGCGGGTGATGCCCGTCTTGGTGGCACGATTATCAAGCTGGTGGATTCGCTTGGACAAACAATCGCCTCCACCACTTCGGCGGTGGATGGAACATACTCGTTTTTCGGCGTGCGCCCGGGAACTTACACTGTGGTGGAAGTCCAGCCAAACGGATACGCACCCAGCACTCCCATTACCCAGCCTGTGATTTTGCCCCCCGGCGGCTTGGCCGATGTAAACTTTGGCCAGACTCTTGGGGCACTGGAAGGTTGCATCTTTTATGATGTCAACAACAACGGCATCCGCGAACCGGGAGAGGCCGGTCTGACCGACGAAATCGTCACCCTGACAGGTGTGGATATCAACGGGTTGCCCGTGACCCGATCCATCACCACTTCGATTGATGGCTGGTTTGGATTTGGGGACCTGGTTGCACCCAATGCGAATGGTTACACACTGAGCGAGACACAACCTTCCAAATACGCCCAGGGGATCAACAAAACGGGAACGGCTGGCGGGGTCATCAATGGGGATGTGATCAGTCAGATCAGCCTCAAGGCTGGCCAGATCGCGACAGGCTACACCTATGGGGAACGGGGAACGGTAATCACTGGAACCGTGTTCCTTGATCTGGATAAAACTACTACTTTCACCCCAAAGGATGAAGGTTTGGCGGGGATTCCCGTTGTGCTTCTGAACGGTAATGGACTTCAGGTTGGCTACGCGTTGACCAATTCGGATGGAACCTACCTCTTTGGTGGGGTAATCCCCGGCAATTACCAGGTGGTTTTCACGCCTCCGGGCGGCTACACGGCGATCCTTCCCACAAGCCGACAGGTAAGCGTTCCCGCAAGTGGAATCACGGGTTTGGATCTGCCCCTGATCAACACAAAAAACACCCTTGGCGGTTTTGTTTATATCGACCTCAATAATGATGGCGCAAGGCAACCGGGCGAGCCGGGAATTGCCGGAGTGACTTTAACCCTCGCCAATGGCGGATTTACCTCCACCACGACGACCTCACCGGATGGTTCCTACATATTTATCAATGTGCCCAATGGCACCTTCACCCTGACGGAAACACAACCGACCGGCTATTCACAGGGCAAAACCACCATTGGTTCGGCGGGAGGATCCTCCACCATTCCTGATGTGGTCACCTCCATCGTTCTCAACGGCGGCAATAATTCAACCGGCTACAACTTTGGTGAACTCGGGGCGAGGATTTCGGGCAATGTCTTCAATGACATCAACGGAAATGGGATCCTGAACAGCGGCGACACCGGCAAGGGTGGAGTCACCCTGACCCTGCGCGATCAGACCGGCCTTGTGGTGGGAACCACCACAAGCCAGCCGGATGGAAGTTACTCCTTTGGCGCGCTGATTCCCGGAACCTACACCCTGACCGAAACCGTTCCCGGCGGCCAGACTCCCACTTCCCCCACCTCAATGACCCTGACGGTGCCGCCTTCGGGATTGAAGGACCAGAACTTTGGATTGTCAGCCAACAGCAGCCTGACAGGTGCGGTCTATGAAGACATCAACCACAACGGGAAAAGGGACATAGGCGAACCTGGAATCCCGGGGGTTCTTGTAACCCTTACAGGAACCAGCGGCACCAACGCCCCCGTGAATGTCACCGCTTTGACCGGGGCCGATGGTATTTTCGTCATTCCGAATCTTGCGGCCAGCAACGCCTCCGGGTACTTGTTGACTGAAACTCCACCATCAGGATATCTCAAGGGACCCGATTCCGTCGGGACAAGCGGCGGCACCAAGGTTGGGCCGGGGGCAATAGGCGCAATTGTTCTGGAATCCGGCACCGCGGCGAAAGACTACCTTTTCGGGGAATGGTCCAAACAGGGAACCATAACAGGGTCGGTGTTCCTCGACTCAAACAACACGGGAAATCCCGCCAATCAGCCCCCGATTGGTGGAGTGGTGATTCTTCTCAGGGACCAGCTTGGCAATGTGGTGGCATCCACAAAGACCGCCAGCGATGGCTCGTATTTCTTCAATGATGTCCCCCCCGGAAACTACACGATTGAGGAACAAAAACCAGCCTCCCGTGGAATTAGCCCAAACACGCCTTCAACGGTCCTTCCGGTTGCGGTTCCGCCCACCGGCGGTCTTCTGGATGGCAACAATTTCGGGCTCGTCCTCGCGACTGTCGCGGGAACGGTATTTTCAGATAAAAATAATAGTGGTATCCAGGATCCGGGTGAGCCGGGTATTCCGGGCGTTGTCCTCAAAGTCTACGATGCGTTCGGCACCCTGGTGGCAACGACCACGACCGACAGCGATGGCAAATATCTGTTCACGAATCTTCCCGCCGGCCAATACACCATCGTGGAAACGCAACCACCGTTCTATGTTTCCGGAAAAGAATCGGTGGGTTCGCTTGGCGGCACCTCCGGGGATAACACCTTCACCCTCAATGTCCCAGCCGGGGCCACGGGAACGGGTTACAACTTTGCCCAGCTTCCCGTCGCAGACCCTGTTGGATTTGTGTTCTCCGATCTGAACAACAACGGCGTGAGAGACCCGGGTGAACCTGGCATTCCCGGAGTCAAAGTGCGTATGACAGGCACGGATATCCAGGGAAATTCGATCACTGTTAACGGCGTGACGGACAACACAGGACTCTATGTGTTCGCCTACCGTGACCAGGCCAGCACTCTACCGTTGTTGCCCGGGGTTTATAATCTTTTTGAGACCCAGCCTCCCGGTTGGTTTGATGGCAAGCTTCAGAACGGCACACCGCCAGCGACCATTGTGACGGACAACGCTTTCATCGGCATTGATCTGACCAATCCCCCGTTCTTTGGATCGGGTTACAACTTTGGGGAAATCAAACCCTCGACCCTGGGTGGGTCAGTCTTCATTGACAAAAATAACAACGGAAAAAGGGAAGCGGGGGACCTGGGTGTGGGAGGCGTTACCATCCGCCTGACAGGCAAGGATTACAAGGGCAATCTGGTCAATGCCACCGTGGTCACCGACGCAAATGGTTACTACTCCTTCAAGGGTATCGCTCCGGGCAATTACACCCTTACGGAAGTTGTGCCGGCAAATTACATCGCGGGTGTTTCCAAGGCCGGGTCCGGATTGAGCAACAACGGCAATGGCGGGACAACCAGGATCACCAATATCGTTGTCGGCCCGGGCCAAACAGGCGTCCAGGCCAATTTCGGCATCCTCGGTCTGGCTCCGAACCTGATCAGCAAGCGTAATTTCCTGACGACCACCCCAGTCACCTCGGTGGCAAGGGCGGGCGTGCCCGGAACGGGAATCAGCTTTGTCAACCATCCTTGAAACCAGCGAAAGCATCAAGACAACCAAAGCCCATCACGGTCATGAAACCGGGATGGGCTTTTTTTCGGGATGGGCAAAAGACATCAGACCAACAGCGACCCCAGGACCCATCGGGCCATCGAAAAATAGATCATGATTCCGGTCACATCCACCGCGGTCGCGACGAAAGGGCTGGAGGCGATTCCGGGATCGACACCGATTCGTTGGAATAGCAGGGGGAGCATGGCGCCCACAATGGTGCCCCAAAGACAGATCATTGCGACGGAACCCGCCACGACAAAGGATAGACTGGTCCGGCCAACCGCTTCGCGGGGAAAAACGCATCCGGGCGGAAGCTCGTAAACGAGGCTTCCGTTTTCCATGGCGGGTTCGGGGATTGTCGCCGATTCGGGAAGCTTGAGGTGCTCCACTTCCCCCGGATGGATTTCCTGTCGGGAATTTTTGGGAATCAGGACATGGCCATCTTTTCCGATCTCCAGGGGTTTTGATCCTTTCGGAAGTATCAGCCTGAACGATTCATGTCGGGGGGGGCTTGAGGAGCGGATATCCTCGGGCGTGAGCCAGGCCCGCCCAAAGCCTATCACCCCAAGGGTCAGGCCAAGCGCAAGGCCCATGACCACCTCATGCCCCAACACCCGCCACCAATCCTTCAATTGGACCTGGCCCAAAGCCATTGCCCGGGTGATGAGAGTGGCGGCCTGGGATCCCGAGTTGCCACCAGTGGATATGCAAAGCGGGACGAAAAGACTAAGGACAACCACCTTTGCGATGGAGTCCTCATAAGCCGCGAGCGCGGTGAATGTGAACAGCTCGGCGATGAAAAGACACGCCAGCCACATCGACCGCTTGCGCCAAAGAACCGTGAACGGCGCGTCGAGATAGTCGCCTTCGAGCGGAGCGACGGCGCCCATCCGGTGGGCGTCCTCGGTCGCCTCGTTGACGACCACATCCATCACATCGTCGTGTGTGATGATGCCGACAAGCCGGCGGTCATCATCGACGACGGGAAGGGCGAGGAGGTCATACCTTGCGAGTTCCTGGGCCACATTGGCAAGGTCGTCCTTGACATTGAGGGTGACCACCCGGGTTTCCATGAGGTCGGCAAGGGTGGTCCGGCGGTTGGCCAGGATCAGGCTCTTCAAGGAGACGACTCCCACAATCCGGCGCTGATCATCTACAATATAGATGTAATAAATCGTTTCTTTATCGGGCGCCTGGAGACGGAGACGCTCCAGCGCCTCCTCCACCGTCAGATTTTCCGGCAACCACGCGTAGTCGGTGGTCATCAGGGATCCCGCCATGCTCTCGTCGTATTGCGAGAGCGCGGCGATGTCCTTGCGCTCCGTTTCGGCCATATGGCGCAAAAGCGGGTCCCGAACCTGTGGCGGAAGCCGGCGAAGCAGGTCGGCGCGATCGTCGTGGGACATCGTCTCGATCAGGTGGGCCATCTCCATGGGCGCGGCGACACCGATCAGGGCTTCCTGTGTTTCATTCGACAAATACGAGAAGATCGCGGTCTGATTTTCGGGGGCGGCGTGCCGGAGAAAATCCCAGATGATGGTCGGCTCGAATTCCCCCTCGAGGGCTTCGGCGACCGTCGCGGGGTGGAGCACTTCGGAAAACGCGGCCATGCCAGGACCATCGTCCCGCATCACCATGTCCTTGACTTCAGGGCCAAACAAATCGTGCGCCATGCCTACTCCCGCAGCGAACCTACCAAGGGAAAGGATGGCAACATTGGCCGAATTTCCAAGGGCAAAACCCGGCGGGATGGAAAGGTTGGGAATAGTTTGCGCCCACTTGCCGCCTGCCGGGTTTCCAATCGTGTTTCCGATCCATTGGAACACCGTTATCAAACCAACCCATTCCCCGTGGGGTCGACCTTTGGGAAAGCAAGGGAACCGGCAAAACCCAAGGTGCCCCGAATCGCAAAGCCGATAAATTACATTTATCCCACCATAACCGGATCCCTCCAAAACCGGACTCCAACGCGCCATGAATACCAAAAATTGGAAACCCGAGGACCTGATCGCCCTGATTTTGGGATTAGGAATTGTGGGCCTGGCTTTGGCCGCGGCGTGGGGTGTCGATCTCCTGGGTTGGTCTGCTGGTGTCCAGGTCTGGGTGGATTCCGGAAAATTGGCCAAACCCATTGGTGCCGCCGGAAGCCTTGGCCAGTGGGGCGCACTGGGCCTCACATGGGCGGTCTGGACAACCATCGCGGCCCTGGCCCTTCGCCTGACCCGGGGGCCGTTGGGCACAGGAACGATGGTGGTGCTCGGCGCCTTGTTGGCGGCCGTCATGGTCTGCTGGATCATTGGACACGAAGGCCACCTCGCCGCGACCGCACGCGACCGGGGAAAACTCGGTCTTGGGAGCTCCCTGGGACTTACCGGCGAAGCGGGGTATCTGGTCGCGTTGGCGCTGGGACTTTTCGTGGGAAATGTGTTTCCCGGATTTGTCAGGCGCTTCGACAACATTTTTCGGGCGGATCTCTGGATCAAACCGGCGATTGTGCTTGTTGGCGGGGCCGTGGGTGTCAAAGCCATGGAACAACAGGCGTTGGCGGGAGCGGTTCTCTGGAGGGGATTCGCCGCGATCGTCGAGGCCTATCTGATTTATTGGGCGCTCATCTACCTCCTTGCCCGGGTCGTCTTTCGGTTTGGCCGCGAGTGGGCCGCGCCCCTGGCTTCGGGAATCTCCATTTGCGGGGTTTCCGCCGCGATAGCGACCGGGGCGGCGATCCGGGCGAGGCCAATGGTCTCGGTCGTGGTCTCCTCCCTCGTGGTCATTTTTTCGGTCTTTGAACTCCTCTTTTTGCCCTGGCTGGCGCACACGATACTCCCCGATGAGCCGATGGTTGCGGCGGCGTGGATGGGTTTGGCTGTGAAAACGGACGGGGCGGCGATCGCTGCGGGAGCCGTGGCGGAAAGCCTGTACGATCCGGGCAAGGGAAGCCTCATGGTCGCCACCACAACCACAATCAAGGTTTTTATCGATCTTTTTATTGGTGTTTGGTGCCTTGTTTTGGCCCTCGTCTGGGAGAAGTATTTCCCCTCCGAACGCAACATCGCCGACGGACAATCCGCCAAGGTTCGGTGGGCGGAGGTATGGGAACGGTTCCCCAAATTCCTCCTCGGCTATTTCTTCGCGTTCGCCCTGATGATCGCCCTTGGGATCTATTTGCCCGAGCGGATGAAAGGTTTCAAAATCGCGGCGGACGAAATGGACCTTTGGCGCAAGCTTTTCTTCGCCGCGGCTTTCTTTTGTCTGGGAGCGGGAGCCAATTTTCGGGTGTTGGCGGCGGCGGGAATTGGCCGGCTCACCCTGGTATATCTGGTGGGAATCTTCGGAATCATCATCTGGATCGCGCTTGGTATTTCCTGGATATTCTTTCATGGGGTCCCCGCGACCCTGACCACCCCCTAAAGCAAACCACAAAAGGACAAATCATGGCGGAAACCGATCAACTTTCCGAGCTGCCCACCGGGCCGGGAGAGCCTTTGGCCCGGGCGGAACTGGGCCTTGTCGCTGTCAGTCTGGCTCTTGGGATTTTCCTGTTGGTGTTTTTGGCGGTGACCCTGCCGGACCCCTCCAGCATTTCCAAGGGAGCCACGAAAACCATTGCAAATCCCACCGGAAAATAGGGGACGCCCCCCTCAAAAAGGGTGGTCCTCCTTTTGGGGCCTGGATAGTTTTCCCTTCCTTAGGGCGGATTTGTATTTTCAGATCCATCCCGTCGGATGTTCGCATAAACCCAGGCCATCAATTTGCGCTGGGGCGTGGCGGCGGCAAGACTGGAAAAATTCCCAGGCTTGATCCAAACGAATTCACTGTGCAGGGCGGGATCCGTTCGTGGATTATTTTCCTTTGTTTTCGCCGACCACAACTCCAGGGTCACTTTGAAACGCGTCACCGCATGGTTGATTTCGGTTCGCTTTTGGGCTGTTTCAATCCGCAGGTTCGCCAGATCCCTCGCGGCCCGGATGGCGGCGGTGGCGGAAGATTCGCCTTCAAGGATTTCCACACGGGGAAATTCCCACATCCTTGCCCATCTCCCTTCCGAACCGCGACGCAGCACAAGCCACTCACCCGCCTCGTTTTCCAAGGCGACGCAAACCTCCCTGACCACCGTTGGGGCGGCTTTTGGCTTCGTGTTGGGGATTGTCGATTGCAGGCCGGCAAGGTTCGCGGCGCACATCGAATGAATGGGGCAAATCAGGCAGGAGGGCGAGCCGCCTGAACAGACCTGCGAGCCCAATTCCATCAGGGCCTGGTTGAAATCGCCTGGCCGGTCCCCTGGCAGGATCGCCTCGGCCGCCTCCCAAAGCCACGATTGGGAATTTTTGGCTCGTGGATCATCGAGAAGTCCAAACACCCTGGCGAGCAGTCGAAAGGTGTTTGCCTCCAGGATCGGGACCCTTCGTTCAAAAGCCTGACTGAGTATGGCATTTGTGGTATACCGACCCAAACCGGGCATCTCGCCGACGACTTTGGGATCGTCGGGGAGGTTTTCAAAACCCTGGGCGACCAATTGTCTCGCCGCCTGGTGGAGCATCCTGGCCCGACGGTAGTAGCCAAGCCCCTGCCATAGGTGGAGGACTTCGTCGAGGTCGGCCTCGGCAAGGCTCCTGACATTGGGGAAGCGTTTGGTGAACCGCTCGAAAAAAGGGACCACCGTGGCGGCTACGGTTTGTTGCAGCATCACCTCGCTGATCCAGATCCGGTAGGGATCCCGGGATTCTCTCCATGGGAGATTCCTTTGGTGGGAATCAAACCACTTGAGAAGCAGGGGGGCAAAATGAACCAAAGCCTCCGGTTGGGGAGGCTTGTGGAATGCAGGCAAGGGGATTCGGGACAAGGCGAATTCTTGTGAATCAGGTGGCGCGTGGTCGACGCATGTATTTTTCAAGGAGGGCCTTGGCCGCATCAGTCGTGTTGGCGACAGGTGGCCGGGCTGCGGGGGCCTTGGTGTCGGCCGGGTTGATGGGCGTTCCGGCGGGGGGCGTCGGGGTGCTATCGGCGTTCATCAAATCGATGACAGTGGTCCCTTCGGCCGACATGTCGCCTGATCCCGCGCCATCGCCACCCAAAAGCAGGGCGGCAATATCATCATCGAACGCATTGGCGTCTTCCGCCGGAGCGGGAGCGGGTTTTGGCGCGGGCGCGGCTTTTGCGGCCGGGGCGATGGGCGCAGGAGCGGGTTTGGCCGCGGCAGGAGCAGCCGGTTTGGCCGGAGAGGCTGCTGGAGCCGCCGCCGGAGCTGGGGGTTTGGCCGATGTGGGAGCGGGTTTGGCCGCGGCAGGTGCAGCCGGTTTGGCCGGGGAAGCTGCTGGAGTTGCCGCCGGGGCTACGGGCTTGG
>CAWUOD010000090.1:0-8795 GCA_963923115.1 uncultured Singulisphaera sp. | reverse complement strand
AGGTGGGGATGGTCCTAGGGGTGGGTTTTTTCCATGGTGCCCCGGGAATGTCCCAACCGCAGCTGGGCGGCCAAACCGCCGAAACCCAGCCTCCCGCCGCAACCGCTCCTGTCGGTCCACCAACCACGGCTCCAACCCATCCCATCCAGTTCCAGGTATTTCAGGCCTCCAAACGGGGCGCCGATTGGCTTTTCCGCATGCACGGAGCCAAGGGGCGCTTTTCCCCAGGGCTTCTGGTCGATGTTCAGCAGGAAATCGAACAGGACAACCTGATCAAACAGGCCATCGCCGCCGTCGCCTTGGCCAGGGCCAGCCGCACTTTTAACGAACCCCGCCTCGAGGCTCGCGCACTCCAAACGATTCTCACCCTGATGGAGGAGACCTCCCCCGATCCAGCCGAGCCGGGAACCCGGGTCACCCGCGCTCCCAGTCTTTTTCTCAACAAACTGGCCGGTGCGTCCGCACTCGCTTTGGCGGTTTACGAGCTGCCCAATCCACCCAAGGATCAGCTGGATAATGCCGAACAACTGGTCGATGGACTGCGGAAACTGATTCGGGCCGATGGTTTGTTCCAAAGCGATGGGTGGGTGCTTTCGCCTGAGGAAATGGATGGTCCTTCGAGCTATCCGTTTATGGCTATTTGTGCGTTGGTCCGGTCGGATCGCTCCCAGCACGAATCCTGGAAACTGGAAACGGCCCAGCGCGCCTATGCCGCATATAGCCGCAAGTGGCTTGAACAAAAGCAGTTGGGTTCGATTGGCTGGCTTGTCCGGGCCGGAGTGGAGCTTTATGGCGCCACAAAAGACAAAGGCACCGCGGAATTTGTTTTGGGGGTTTGCGATGGTCTGAGCGGGCTCCAATACGACAAGCTCGACCCAAGGCGGCCGGGCTATTTTGGAGGATTCCGTAACTGGAATAGTGCCGGTCAGGTTCTGGAGCAGGCGCCAACCAGCACCTCCGCGGCAGCTGTCGAGGCACTTGCCTTGGGTTGGCGTTTGGCCGGAAACACAGGGGACGCGAACCGTCACGCCAAGCTTCAGGAGAACCTTGAGCGGGGTCTCCAGTTTTTGGCAACGATCCAATACGGCGAGTCGAACACCAAACACTTTGCCGATTGGTACGCTCCCAAGCTGCTGGGCGGAGTTCGTTGGGGCCCGCAGGATGGACGGCTTCGCCTGGAAGCGACATCCCATGCCCTTCTGGCATGGAGCATCTATTTGGAACAACCCATCAAGTAATTGGCGTCAGGGTTGGGATTTCCCCCGATTTTTTTGACCACCTTGTTGGGTTGAAAAGTCCGACGGGGTTCCCGTTTCAGGGGTCTCAAGGGGCCCCTGTGGCCAAAAGGGACCCAATTCCTAAAATTCATCTGTTGGGTATCTGGCGAAATGCCTTTGCTCCGAACCAATTCGTTCGGCATTTCGGCCGCCCCGGAGGGGATGGTTCATCGTTCATGAGTGAAGAGCGCGCAACCCTCCCCCGGCCCCGATGCCGTCGCCTTACCGGCTTCAAGGTCCTTGGCACCGGGAGCTATGTTCCCGACAAAGTGATCGACAACGATCAACTCCACAAGCAGCTCGGGTTTGATTCGGACTGGATAGTCAAGCGGACGGGCATTCTCGAGCGCCGTCACGCGGCTCCCCATCAGGCAACCAGCGACCTTTGCGTCGAGGCGGCCCGCAAGGCCATGGCCTCCGCCAAGGTGACCCCTTCGGATATCGATCTTCTTGTTTTGGGGACTTTCACCCCGGATATGTCCTTTCCCAGCACCGCCTGCCAGGTTCAGGACCGTTTGCGCCTTAGCTGTGCCGCGGTCGAGATCCAGGCCGCTTGCGCCGGGTTTATCTATGCCCTGGCAACCGCAGCAAGCTATGTCAAATCCGGTGTCAGCGATTGCGCCCTTGTGATCGGTGGTGACACGACTTCGCGCGTCATCAACCCAAACGACATCAAGACCTACCCGCTTTTCGGGGATGGCGCGGGGGCTTTCATCATCACCCGTGGCACCGACGATGAAGGGTTCCTTGCCCTGAGTCTTGGGGCGGATGGCGGTGGTGGCGACCTGCTCAATCGTCCCGCGTGCGGTAGCCGGCTCCCCCCCACCCCGGAGCTCCTCGCCCAGGGGATGCAATACATGCACATGGATGGTCGGGCCGTGTTCCGCTGGGCTGTCGGCATTCTTTGCGACACGATCACCGATGTGCTTGGTTTCGCCGGGCTTAAGGCAGATGATGTGGATCTTTATATTCCCCATCAGGCGAATATCCGCATCATCAATGCGTCCATCGATGTGCTTCACATTCCACGAACCAAGGTTTTCCACAATCTTGAGAAGTACGGCAACACATCCGCCGCTTCGATCCCCCTGGCTTTTGACGAAGCGCTTCAGGAGGAAAAACTCCAGCGTGGCCAGCTTGCTTGCATGAGCGGATTCGGCGCGGGTCTTGCCTGGGGCACCGCGCTTCTTCGTTATTAATCCAGACATCGTGGTTGAAGACTTTTCCGACCGAATTGTTGTCGAAAGGGATCTGGCGGTCGATTCGTGTTGGCTTTTGGGTGTGTTGTTTCGCCATTTGTCATTTCGTCGCCATGGATTTTTTGGATTTGGGATGTTTCCCTGAACCGCTGAGTGATCCGGCCTCTGCCACTCCGCCAAATCGGACAAGTTGGACTCCGGGACCCAAATGCGTCCCGACCGTTTTTAAGGGTTGGCGATTCCGGGGAATGTTCGATGAAGCCAAAGGTGAACCGGGTGGGCTTTGGGAAGAGAGGTTAGCAGCTGTGGGTCGTTTGAGTGTTAATTTGGGTAAAATGTTGATCGGGACTCTGGATTTTCTCAAGCCTCAATCAAACCTTGCTTTTCCCCCAACCAAAATCGGTGTAGGATAGAGGTTTGAGGCTTTTGGATTCGGGATGATCCCGTTTCCCCACTCAAACACACACGGATACGGCATGACGGGCACCCTGTTGCTATTGGCTTGGACTCCCCCGGTATGGCTGGTGGGTCTGCTCAACCTCGGTCTTTGGATCGTTGGCCTTTTTCTGATTCTCATCATCCTGCTGCAAAGCGGTAAGGGTGGCGGGTTGGCTGGTGCCTTTGGTGGTGCCGGCGGTCAAAGCGCCTTCGGCAGCCGCATGGGTGATGAATTCACAAAAATCACCCTTTATGTGGCGCTGGTTTGGTTTTTAATGCTTATGCTGGTGATCAAACTGGCTCCACAAGCGGTGGAGGCGCCCTCCTCCGGCCCGGAAAGCGTTCAGAGCACAGAGGGGACTCCCGAAGGGAACTCTCCGGGGTTGCCTGGGCTGCCTGGTTTGCCTGCGCCGGAAGCTCCCGCAAATCCCGCTCCCGAAGGCAAGTAGTCGGTTCGTTTAACGCATTTCATGGCTTTCGGAGTCCCGCCCTTGCTGCGAAGCATGACAGGATTTGGCGAGGCTTCTCTGGATAGCCTGGGGTGGCAGGTTCGTGTCGAAATCCGCACGGTAAACAATCGCCACCTGAAGGTTAACCTCCGGGCGGAAGAATCGCTTTTGGGGTTGGAAGCGGAAATCGATCGGCTGGCCCGTGGATCGCTCATTCGTGGAACGGTCCAGGTTACGATTGATAGTGTTCGGCCCAGCCGGCCCGACGCTTATCAGATTAACCGGGTCGCACTCGACTCCTACCTGGGCCAGGTGATTGAGGCCATGGGTGGCCGGGTTCCCGACCAGAGTGTGGGCGCCCTGATCGCCGGAATTTTGGCTCTTCCGGGGGTTGTTCCCGAGCATGCCAAGAGGGCGGCGGGCAATCACGAGGGGGATTGGGCGATCCTGAAGCCTGTGATGGAAGAGGCTCTTTCGCGCTTGGGCGAGATGCGCTTGCGTGAGGGGGCAAACATGGCAGTGGAACTGTTGGCCATGTCCAAACAGGTCCGTGGCCTGGTGGAAAAGGTTCGACACCGTGTTCCATCGAGCCTTGCCCACCAACAGGAGCGGTTGCGGGAGCGGGTCAATCAGGCCCTGTCCCTTCAGGAACCCCTGATTCAGGTGGATAGCTCACATCTTGCCCGCGAAATCGCTCTTTTGGCGGACCGGGTGGACATCAGCGAGGAGATGGTAAGGCTTGATAGCCATCTCGACCAGTTTGATGCGATGGTCGGCCCTGGTTCCCGTGAGGAAGGGGTCGGTCGCAAGCTGGAATTCCTGATCCAGGAAATGGGTCGCGAAGCGAACACGATGGGTTCCAAGTCGCCCGACATAGAGATCAGCCGAAGCGTGGTCGAGATCAAGTCGACAATGGAGCGTATTCGGGAATTGGTGCTGAATGTCGAGTGAGCCGGGGGATCTGTCGGATTTGGGCACAGTGGTTGTTTTGTCAGGCCCCAGCGGGGTGGGCAAAACAACAGTGGCCAATCGGCTTCTGAGCCTTGGTTTGCCGATTCGGCGGGTGGTGACCACCACCACGAGGCCGCCGCGACCAGGTGAGGTCCACGGGGTGGACTATTACTTTTTCAGCAATCCGGAATTTGATGCCGCTTTGAAGGCGGGCGAATTCCTCGAATGGGCGGAGGTCCACGGACGACGCTATGGGACCCGTCTGGGTTCCGTGCGCGAGGCGGCCCGTGGGTGTCTCGGGGTACTTTTGGTGATTGATGTTCAGGGTGCCGAACAGGTCCGTGAGCGTCTCGCCGGGACTCATTCGGTTTTCCTGTTGCCGCCTAGCGAGGAGACCCTCGTTGAGCGGATTCGCGGTCGGCAAAGCGAGACGGAGGAGTCACTCAAGCGTCGACTGGAGTCCGCGCGTGAGGAAATTCCGAGGTCCGGGCTGTATGATTACTGTGTAGTGAACGAGGATTTGGACAGGACCGTGTCCATGCTGGGCAGCCACCTTATGGCGTTGCTCGGGTTGGAAAACAGGTCCTCTTGAGGGGTGCGTCTGATGCATGATGAACTGAAGGAAGAAGCCATTGTCAACAAGGTTGGCGGTCGCTTCAAGTTGTCCACGCTGATCCAAAGGCGGATGGTGGAGCTCAATCGTCCCGGAGCCAAGCCCCTGGTCGACTTGAGGACCAACGACAAGATGGCGATCGTGATCCAGGAGATCCTCCAGGACAAGATCTATCTCGACAACACCTCGGCTGTCGCCCATCGCAACATGTCCGCCTCGGAACAGGCCCGCCAGGCGATGGCTGGTGATGTTTCCGGCGACATGTAAAAACCGGGCGCCCATCTTTCCAGTGATTATTGATACTTTATTGGCTGTTCCACGGAGAGATTGCCTTGGCCGAGAGTCCTTTATCCCCAAGCAGCTGGGATTCCCGGGAACCTGAGTCGACCTACCAGGCGCTAAGCATATTAAGCGTGGTGGGTATGGTCGTGGGTTGCGGTTTCGGGCTGGTTGTGATCGTGGGCAGCCTTGCGGCTTTCGTGGGAACGACGCCTTTTCTGCTCCCGCTGTGGGCCGGGGTGTTTCCCCTTGTGGCGGTCCTGGCGGGCTGGATCGCTTTGGCGCAGATCCGCGATTCGGCCGGCGCGTTGACCGGGCGTGGTTTCGCCTGGGCGGGGATCAACGGGGCGGTGATCACGGGTCTTGTATATTTCACCTATTTTATGGCGAATAATCTGGCTGTTCGCCAGCAGGCGCAGGATTTCGCGAACGAGTACCTCGGTACGATCGCCAAAGGCCAGACCGAGCTTTCGTTTCTGTATTTGCTGAAACCCGCGGAGCGTCCCAATTCCCGTGATGTTTCGCGAATCCGACCGATCATCGAGGTCAACTACAACGCGGTCCAGGACCTGGGGGCGATGGGCCCCTACTCGCAGTATCAGCTTGAGTTTTATGTCCGGTTGTTGACGCTGTTCGGGGATAAGGCCTCGTTCAGGATGGTCAAGGCGGGTCTGCCCGATTTCACCGAAGGTGGATATATCGTACCGCTTATGTACGAAATAAGCACCGACGCGATGGTCCTCTCCATCAACATGCGCGTCCACTCGACCAACACCGGCAAGGGGCGTGAATGGTATGTTCTTGGCAAGAGTGTCTCCAACGCCGAGAGGACCCTCCTGCCCGGCGGCGAAAAACTCGAAGCCCAGGCAAAAGCCGCCTCGAAGGCAATCCAGACCTTCCAAAAACAATTGGCCAGAATGAAGGTTGGCGGACCCTCTTGTGATCCCGATTTTGATGGCGCCTTCATGGGAAGCATCGGAGGTTTGGGATTGGCGAAGCCGACGACAGATGCCCAAAAAGCCGAATTCGCCAGGAAACGCGACGAGTTTTTCGGACCCGCCGATGGAAAGCCCGGGCGCTTTTTGAAACCGGCGGGCGAGGCGTTTTATTGCGACGCCAACTTCAAGGACAAGCTGCTTGCCGAGATCAACAAGGCATTGACCGTGGGATCGGGGTACTATCCCTATATTCCGACATGGTTCAACGCCGTGACGGAATCTTCGGTTCCCTATATCCGTGAAAAGGACGGCGAACTGACTTACACAACCGATTGCCAACTCGGATTCATCCCTCGCAGCGTGGTCAATGGCAAACTGATCCTGAAATCCCCCAAAGGCTCCGATCCCCTCGATCCCCAATCGTGGCGGGTAGCGGGCCTTGAGCTTGTTCGCGGTCGCAACATGCCCCGCGCGCCGGAACAGAAGCAATAAACCCCGAAGGAAGCAATGATCCCCGGGCGGCATCACCCGGGTGGATCACGGGATATTGTCCATGAAAAGTATCGTTTTGGGTGGTGGCTGTTTCTGGTGTCTGGAAGCTGTCTTTGAACAGATCCAGGGCGTCACCCGTGTTGTGTCCGGATATGCCGGGGGCAAGTCTCCCCATCCCACCTACGAGCAGGTCTGCACCGGCAAAACCGGCCACGCCGAAGTCCTTCGCGTCGACTACGATCCCGCGGAAGTTTCCCTGGATCAGATCCTTGATGTCTTTTTTGTGATCCACGATCCCACCTCCCTCAATCGACAGGGGGCCGATGTCGGCACACAATATCGCTCGGTCGCCTATTTTGCCGATCCCCACGAGGAGGAATCCATTCGTCAGGCGATCGATCGTGTCCAAAAAGCGAAAACCTGGCCTGGACGCGTCGTCACCGAGGTGGCGTCCTTGCCTGAATTTTTTGAAGCCGAGGCCTACCACCAAGGCTATTTTCGCAATCACCCCAACCAGCCATATTGCCTGTTTGTTGCCGGTCCGAAAGTCGCCAAGTTTCTCCACCAGTTCCCCGAACTGGCCCGGGAAGCCTAGGGCGTTGGCAGGACGGGTGTTTTCGGGCCTTCACCTTGTTGTTTGACGGCTTCGCCGGATTGCGAAAGCGCCGCCCGGTCGATGAAAAGTAGTCCAAAATGGGGCGTGACCCCTGATGAATCAACCCTGATACCAAAGAATTCGACCAAACACACTGAACGGTCCCCAGCGTGGTCCCGGCCTGTTCCTTCAGGCCGGGTTGTCACGATTGGGCATTACAATTTCGATTACGGGAAAGTATCAAGCGCCAAATCGCTCTTCGATCGCTTTCCAGTTGACAACCTTCCACCAGGCGTCGACATAGTCCGCCCGCTTGTTTTGGTAGCGGAGGTAGTAGGCGTGTTCCCAAACATCGACGCCAAGAAGCGGGGTCTTGCCCACCATCAAGGGGGTGTCCTGGTTGGCGGTGCTGGTGATTTCAAGCTTGCCTTGATCGACAACGACCCATGCCCAACCCGAACCGAAACGGCCAAGTGCCGCTTCCTTGATTTTTGCCTTAAGGTTGTCGAGACCACCAAAGGTGGAGTTGATGGCCGAGGCAAGGTTGCCTGTGGGCTCCCCACCACCGTTGGGGCTCATGATGTTCCAGAAGAAGGTGTGGTTGGCGTGACCGCCGCCATTGTTGATTACTTTTTGGCGGATGGCTTCAGGAACATGGGCGATTTGGCGCATGAGTTGATCAACAGGCAGGGCAAGCAAGGCATCATGGCCGACAAGGGCGGCATTGAGGTTGTCGACATAGGCCTTGTGGTGGCGGCCATGGTGGATTTCCATGGTGGTCTTATCGATCGCGGCTTCAAGGGCATCGTGGGCATAGGGAAGTGGGGCCAGCTCGAAAGGCATGGTTTTGCTCCGTTGAAATCTCCCGCCGCTTGCCGGGTTACACCCGGCCAAAAAGATAGCGTTGGGAAAAAACAGGTTGTCAAGACATTAGTTTAGCCGGAAGGCGAGGGATTTTCCTGCCCCCAATTTGGGTGTCTGACAACACCTCAACCAACACGAAAAACAAATCGCCTTGCCAGGGGACTTTGGCCAATCCTTTTCGTGACATTTTCCATGCCGACAAGTCCCACGGTGACCTGGGGACCCAACCCGCCTCCGGGAGGGCCCCCGGCCTTGGGGATTTCGGGAAGATGCATCAATGCCTGGCAAAGCTCCCGCAGGCCCAAGTGATCGGTTTGCCGTTCCAGACGCAGGTGGGCCAAATTCGGCCACCAAGAGGCTCCGCTGATCCACCGTGCCGCTTCTGGACCCAGATCCCTTACGACCAGTTGTCGTAGCCTGGGGAGATCCCTGCCCGCGAACACCGCCCAATCCCCTTCCGTCCACATTGCGGTACCGAGGTCGAGGCATTCCAGTTCCCCAAGGATTGGATGCATGAGGAGTTGGGTTGGATGGGGGGCCTCTTCATGGGTTTCGGGGTCCTCATGGATTGCCAGATCACGGATGGGGTGTTGGGCCATCCAGGAGTCAGCGTGATCGACCAGGGCCGAGGCGTGGCATATCACACGCCTTAAAAAACCGCGATGGAAGTGGTAATCGAGGACCTGTCCGGCGAGGGATC
>CAWUOD010000089.1:0-8796 GCA_963923115.1 uncultured Singulisphaera sp. | reverse complement strand
TTTCGGTGGAGGAGGAGGTTTGGGTGGTGGCGGCGGTGGAGGTATAGGCGGGGGAGCTGGTGTTTCCAATCCCTTTGGCGGTTATTCACCCGGCCAAATTGTCCGCCCTAATCAGATTGGTGGTCCCTTCAATGTGATTCCGATTCCTCCCGGAACTTATGTGGGTGGTACCGGTTTTGGAGGCAATGTCGGCTTTGGCGGTGGCGGCCAATTCGGGCAGCAGGGTGGTGGTGGCCAGTTTGCTGGTGGATTGGGCGGTGGTGGTATTCAAGGTGGGTTTGGTGGCGGTGGTATCCAAGGCGGCTTTGGTGGTGGTGGTTTCCAAGGTGGTGGGTTCGGCGGTGGAAACTTTGGTGGCGGATTCGGCGGTGGAAACTTTGGTGGCGGATTCGGCGGAGGCCAAGGTGGCTTTGGTGGTGGCGGCTTTGGTGGCCAGAAAGGATTTGCTGGTAACGGTGGTACCGGTGTCTAACCCTTAGCGCGGTAATTCTGGCAACAAATAAAGGCCCCAAATTTGGGGCCTTTATTTTTTAAAGCGTAATAAGTTCTAGCTTTTTTATGGTTGCAGGCGCAACCGGGTATTCGATCAATTGGTAGTGGACATTGCGTTGTCTTGGTTCATACCCAAGTTCGTGGATGGCGGATTTGATTTGTTGCAATGTTAAGTGATGAACAGTACCTGCCGCTGATACGACATTTTCTTCAATCATTAGGCTGCCCATGTCATTGGCACCGTAAAGAAGTGCCAACTGGCCCACTTTTAGCCCTTGGGTTACCCATGATGACTGAATATTTGGTATGTTGTCCAAAAATAGTCGGGAAATCGCCTGCGTTCGCAAATACTCAAATGAGCCTGCTGGTTTGATGTGAGCCATATCGGTGTTTTCAGGTTGAAATGTCCAACAGATGAAGGCTGTAAAACCTTTCGTTTCGTCTTGCAGTTCTCGAATCCTGGCAAGGGATTCGACTCGTTCATCCATTGTTTCAATATGTCCAAACATCATGGTGGTTGTTGATCGGCCACCCAAATGGTGCCATTGCCGGTGAACCTCCAGCCATTCTTCCGTGAGGCACTTGTTAACGGTTAATTCTTTTCGCACCCTGTCCACGAGGATCTCACCTCCCCCTCCTGGCAGGCTTCCTAACCCTGCAATTTTTAATCTGTTTAATACTTCTTTCAATGGTATCTTGTTTAATTTGTGAAAATGCCATATTTCCGGTGGGCTGAAGGCATGAAGGTTAAAGGCGGGGTATCGGCTTTTTAAAAAAGTCAGCAATTCCTCATACCATTCGAGTTTCAATGAAGGATGCATACCACCCTGCAACAAGGCCTGATCGCCGCCCAAGGCGATCGTCTCGTCAATTTTCCTGCAAAGCTCTTCTCTGCTCAGAACATAGGCATCCGAATCATGTAGCTTGCGATAAAACGCGCAAAACTTGCATACTGCCGCGCATATGTTTGTATAGTTGATGTTTCGATCGATGTTGAATGTCCTGTAATTTTCGGGATGCAACTTTTTTGTGACGCGGTTTGCCGCATGACCCAAGGCAGGCAAATCTTGGCATTCCCTGAATAAACGGATGGCATCATTTTTTGAAAGCCTTTTACCTTCGACGGTTTCTTCAAGAATCGAGTTGATCGACTTCATGGAAGTTCCTTCCTTTTATCAGGCCCATTCCCACAAGCTTGGTTTGAAATAACGACAATGCCGTTAACTCTCCTGTTCCCAAATCAAATTTGATGTTATTTGTTAAATATAAAAAGCATTTTTCAGAATCCTTTCCCAATAATGTGGATTCTCTTGTCGCGATATCCCTGATGTTTTTTTTCCCAAGGTTAAGAGCCTCATGAAAGGCTTTTATTTCCATGGCGGACAGCTTTAATCCAGGCCTCACGGCCCATAAAGCAAATACGAATGGTAATCCGGTCAACCGCTTCCATTCCTCGCCAAGATCCATTTTGAAAGGAAATCCTGGCAAATAATCTGCCATTGCCCTGTCCCCGATCAGAAGGACGGCATCGGAATGGATGTCATGGGGATTACCATCCATTGGGAAGGATTTTGTTTCGTCGAGTTTCCAGTTATTTTCCTCAAATATGACGCGCATTAAGGCAATGCTGGTTTTGCTCCCCTCGTCCAAAGCCATCGACCTGATCTGGTTCAACGGTTTCTTGGAGTGAATGCAAACACTTTGGACCTGTCCAAAGCATGCAACGGCGATTCCACCAATAAATGTTGAGTTTTCCCAAGCAAGAAATTCAACAGAAGGGATCAATCCGATGTCAAATTCACCTGATTTCATTCGGGTTGATAGTCGAGATGGGGTGTCAAATTCCAAAATTGCCTTTGGCAACAATGATTGCAACCCTTCCACGAGCGGTTTGGAGTTCAGGTAACTTACCACTCCAATTCGCATTTGGTTCGAGATCGAAACATCGTTATTCCACATATTCTCAAACCGATTTTTACCCTATTAGGCAACCGGCGCTTTTGAGGAAATGTAATGATATCCCCATGCCGGCAAATCTATGTATAGCCCGGTCTTTGCTATGTCGTCTGCTGTTTGTTTCGTTAATGGGTACTCTTGCATCCAATCCTGTAGGGATGAAGGAGGTTCGGACCATTCCCACCCGATTTTGCATTGGCTTCTGGTCGACGAATAATTAACGATCACGATTCCCCCGCATGAAGTATCACCGATAGCCATGGTGACGAAATGTGCGTGAGTGGGATTATCCGACCAAGCAGGGGAGGCAACCAATAGCCGCCACGGTAGCTTGGATGAGATTGACGAGAGTCTGAACAGTCGTTGATAGAATTGTTTTTCTGAACTGTCGGCTTGCTCCATCTCGGTCCTGGACAAGTGCACCGAATCCCGAATCCGAAACCCGTTTTCCTGACCTTGGTGCGCGAACCGCAGTCCTGGAGCGAAGAAGGAAACGACCGCTGCGGCGCGCCTTCGATCACCAAACACCGCGGGCGCTCTGGGCTCGTCATGGTTTTCCAGAAAATGGGCGCATTTGTCCCTGAAATCCGGCGCTGCTCTCAAATGACCAACCACACCCTCGGAATTTCCGTGTGCCAGACGCTCATAGAGCCGCTTGTCGTAACAGAAATCAAATCCCTGACACATTAAGTCCCATTCTCGGTCCCAATAGCATTCCGCAAGAAATAAAAAGCCAGGATTTAAATCCCGGGCCGCATTGATCATTCCTGGCCAGTAATCGGAGGTCTCAGCGGCGAAACCGTCGATTTCAAGCGCTGCCCGGCCCCATGTCGCTTGAAAAACATCCGATAGCGGCAGCATCGCCATGTCGCAGCGCAAACCATCGCATTGGGATGCCATGGCGGCGATAACCTGACGCTGGGCGGCCCGGACCTCAGGATGAAACAAATTGAGTTGAAAGGTATCTGGCCAAGGCGGGAAGTAAGGATCCTTTCCATGCATGAAGGATGGTCCGCCTGGACTTGAGACGGTGGCCATACCGGGAGGAGTTTCGGACGAGGCTGAAAAAAACCAAGTTGGATTGGTGAGAGTCCAAGGGTGATCCAGGCCGACATGATTTGGAACAAAATCCAGCATCAACTTGATGCCGTACCTGCTGGCGGCTTCCCGAAATGCTTGGAGTCCGGCCAATCCACCAAAGTCCTTGTGAGGGATCCAAGATTGGATGGCAAAGGGAGAACCGCAAACATCGTCCGCCGTCCAATCGGGCAAGTGGCTTGCGTGGTCTCGTGCGATGGCGGGGTGGGTGAGGGAAACTTCCCGCGATCGCGGTCCGGTTTGCCAGATACCCAGCAAGTAAATCCAATCAAAACCCTGGTCGGCAAGGTTGGCGAACCATGCGTCGGGTATTTCCGCCAGGGTTGGTGAAGTCAAACCCTCCCGCCGTAGTTCCTGGAGAATTCGCCTGGGGTGAGCTTGGTACAGCATGGGCCATTTCATGGGGCTGGCTCCTCTCAGGTCGAATGGTTGAAACTTTCCTGACGGACCTTGTTCGACCGGTAGGCTTGGGCCAGTTGCTCGATGAGCGCGCAGCGGTCAAGGATTTCCTTACCCGCCTCCGTGTCAGCCACCTTCCGGATTCTGCCCCATTCCTTGACGGTCGTCACCTGGGGAATGATGTCAACCCCCGAGCGCACGGCTGCCGCGACAGACTCGAAATGGTGGTGCAGGGCCAGGATGGTTTTTTCCGGTTTCAAGACCAGGGTGTAACCATGGTCTCCATAGGCCTCGGAAAAAGCGCCGTCAATCGTGATGGCCTTTCCGGACCGCTTGATGGGTGACTCGCCCTTTTCAATTTTGACTGGCACATGCCCGTTGACCAAAAGACCGTCGCCATCGTTGATGCCGAACTCGAGGAGAATCTTGTCGCAAAACCATGTTTCATGAATCAGGGAAAAATAGGGATTCTTGGTTTCAACATGGGTTTCGGGGGCTGAAAGGAAGTCGTTCTGGAAAGTGCAGATCCGATCCTTGCCGAAAAGCGGCGAGAGGGGCCCGCACCAAAGGTACCAGCACCAGTCGAGGTCGTTGGTGTCCGGATGATCCACCACCCTGGCGATGACAGAGTCGAGGGCGTCGAGCAGCTCACGCCCCTTTCTTGGAAGGCCATCCACAACGAGTGGCAGGAATTCCCCCTTTTCGTCGACCGGGATGCACCCATGAAAAATGACATGCCTGTCCCTGACAAGGTACATGTTTCCGTGATTTTTAAGATAAACAATGTGCTGCCAAAGTTTCCTGCTTGCCAGAAAGTGCTCCCTCATGCGCTCGATGCAGGTCCGCTCCGCTGGGTGCAGCTCGTATGGGGCGTCTTCGCGCAGGGTTGGAAAATGCCCGTCGCGGAGCGGGTAAGTGGTTCCGTCGATAACGACTGAACCGGCCAACGGATCGATCCTGTGGAGCACGCGCCAGGAGTCCAGGTTCCATTCGGGATGCCGGGCGATCAACTGGCCTTCCAGCTTGAACTGGAGGATGGCCGCGGCCTTCTGCATTCTTGCAACCAGCAGGGTGTCATGCAGATCGGTGCCCTTGGGCTTGAAACACTCGACAGGATCGTTGGAGTAGCACTCCTCAACCAGCAGCTGCAAAGGTAATAGAGGGATCCCGTAGCCCTCCTCAAGCTGCCCCAGCCTTCGGTATCTCATGGACAGCCTCAGGACATGGGCGATGCAGGCTTCATGGCCCAGGCAGGCGCCCAGCCAGGCGGTGTCATGGTTTCCCCATGTGAAGCTGAGGTTGGGTTGCTGCATGAGGATGTCCACCACCCGGTCCCCTCGGGGACCTCGATCCCAGCAGTCTCCAGCGATGATGATCTCCTCGACGGCCAGGTTTCGCACCAGTCGGGCGAGCACCCGAATGACATGGGATGACCGGTCATGCCGTATGAGGGTCTTGAGGGCGTTTTCCGCAAACCCTGAGGGTATCGGGGTGTTCGCGCCCGAGGCGATCAATTCAAGAATGAGGTCGCGGTACTCCGGGGGACACAAGAACCGGACCCTCTCAACGGGAAGGGTGCCCGCGAGTTCCTTTGCCAGCACGAGCAATGTTCCCAAGTGGGCCAGGATTTTTGCTTCCAACGACTCTGGTGACAAGATGTTAAGCCGTAAGTTGTCCAACGTTTCCTGGGGGTAAAACAGGAGGCTGAGCACTTCCTGAACCTGATCTTTGTCAGGGCTTTTGTCCATCACCCTTTCGACGATCGGGCGCAGGGAGCCAGAGGCGTTATTGATCACATGCCGCAATTTGACATCGTCGCCATGGATGTCGCTCAACACATGGACGACCCCCTTGGGTAGTTCCAGTCGAGCGGACAAGCGGGCAAGCTCCGCCAGGCAGCAGTCCAAGTTGGGAAAATCCCTTGCCAAGGACTTCAGGAACGCGATGCTTGGCGAGGAATCCATGTCTTGGCTCCGTGACTGATTGGCTTGGATAAACTATGTTGGTGGGGCAATCCTGCTACCCCCGAAGCCGTGGAGTCCATTCATGAAGGGCGTGCTCGTCATCGACATCGGCGGAACCAATGTGAAGATGAAGCATTCCGAAAGCGAGGAGATTCGGAAATTCCCGTCCGGAGCCGAGATGGGGCCTCCCGAATTCACGCGCCAGGTGCTCGACACGCTCGGCGAATGGAATGTGGAAAAAATCTCCGTTGGATATCCGGGCCCCATAGTCAATGGTCGAATCCACCTGGAACCCGCTAACCTCGGGCGCGGCTGGGTTGGTTTTGACTTTCGCAAGGCGATGGGGAGGCCAGTCAAGCTGATCAACGACGCCGCGATGCAGGCATTGGGAAGCTATCAGGGTGGCCGGATGCTCTTTCTGGGCCTGGGCACGGGCCTGGGGACGACATTCATTGTCGACGGCGTGGTGGCCCCTCTGGAGGTGGGGCATCTCCCTTACCGCAAAAAGCAGTCGTTCGAGCAATGGGTTGGCAACGCCGCACTTCAGAAATTAGGAAAAAGGAGGTGGCAGAAAGTTGTGTTTGATGTCGTCCATCGCCTTCGCGACGCGTTCATCGCGGACTATGTCGTGCTAGGAGGAGGCAACGTCAAGAAGCTTGATGAACTGCCCCCGGGGTGCAGGCAAGGCGACAACAGGAACGCCTTTGTCGGAGGGGAGCGGCTTTGGGCATGAATCCGGGTCAGATCCGCGCGGAATGATCCCATGCCACCCAAGCGTTGATGTGAAGTGATGTCCAAAAGCGCCGCACGCTTTGGAACCCGGCGCTCCTGATCAATTGCTCCTCATGTTCAGGCGGAACTGGCTTGAGGGCTTCCCGGCAGTCCGCCTGGAACTTTTGATATCGATTGGTGTCGGCTCCCCGCGCCCGGGCGAAATTCCAGCGGCAATCCATCATTGTCCTAAAAGATTCCGAATCCTCGTCGCAGGCATCCGCCACGATCAGCCTGCCCCCTTTGGTAAGCCGCTCCCCTATTTGACGGAATAGGCTGGTTTTTGCCTGGTCCCCTTCCATGAAATGACTCACAAGGATGCAAGTGGCCCCGTTGAATTGCTGGTTGCAGGACAAAGATTCAAGGCTGCCGTGCACAAGTGAAACCCTGTTCTCCCATCCGCGCGAACCAATCAGGCGCGTTGTTTGGGCGATCATCGATTCTGAGGTGTCGATTCCCACGAATGACCAACGGGGCTGGAGTTCTCCCATGCATGCCAATTCAGCCCCCGAACCACAACCAACAACCAGAACGCGGCCGTCGTTGCCGCACCCTGGTTCCAGCAGGGCGCACGAGAGGGCGTGAAGGCTTTCATATCCCGGAATCACTTGACGGATGAACGAGTCGTAATGGGCGCCGTAATCACCGTCAAAATCAAAGTGTTTTTCCCCCATGGTCACTCGCCCACTGGATAATGAACCGCCTTTGCCAAAACACACCCCAGCGAATCAAGTGCCCGGATTGCCTTGAGGAACTTTCCAGCCGATGCCTGGTGGGTCATGATGACCATTTGGACTTGGGAATGATCGGTTTCATCCGGGGTTTCATGCTGGATGACCGAGGCGATTGAAATCTCGTGACTGGCCAAGACCCCGGATACTTCCGCCATGACCCCGGGCCGGTCGATCACATGCAGCCTGAGGTAGTACCTTGACCTGAGTTTTTCAGGAGCCAGAAGGGGTGAAGAAGGACCACCCCGCCAAAGCCTGTTGGTGGCCGCGACCAATCCATCCCGCGAAGCAGCCAGTTCCACCAGGTCGCTGACCACCGCGCTCGCCGTGGGCATACGCCCGGCACCGGCGCCATAAAAAAGGGTTTCCCCCACCGCGTCGCCGATCACCCGAACCGCATTGAATCCGCCTCGAACTTGAGCCAACGGAGTTGTTTTTCTCAACAGGACCGGGCTGACATGGGATGTGATTCCTGCCGGGTCGCTCCAGATTTCGGCGAGCAACCGGATTGTATATCCAAGTTCCCCGGCGAAGCGGATATCGAGCGGATCAAGTTGGTCGATGCCCCGACGGTTGATCGATTCGACCTCGAGGGTGGTGTCCATCGCCAAATGAGCCAATACGGCCAATTTGTGGGCCGCATCGGTACCGTTGACATCCAATGTTGGGTCGGCTTCGGCGAAACCTAGTTCCTGGGCCCCCTTGAGGGCGGAGGGGTAGTCGAGTTGATCATCCGTCATTCGGGTCAAAATGTAGTTGCATGTCCCATTTAAAATCCCTTGGATGCCAAGGATTTGGTTGGCTGCCAATCCACGCTGGATGGCTCCAATGATGGGGATTCCACCACCAACACTAGCCTCGAACGCGACGCATCGCCGATGAGCCCGGGCAATATCAAATAATTCTTTTCCACGGGTTGCGAGCACAGCCTTGTTGGCGGTGACGACATCTTTGCCATGCTTCAAGGCCGAAGCCATGGCATCAAAAGCCCATGTCGTGCCTCCAGCCACCTCCACCACCACATCAATGGCTGGATCATTCAGGATCTCGTCCAAAGAAGCTGCTAACTGATCGGGCGAGAGGGCTGTTTCCCGCTTCTTATGTGGATCCTTGTACAGCACCTTGGCAAGGCGCAGTGGCCGTCCAGCCCGTTTTGCAAGAAGATCCGCGGTTTTACGCAGAATGATCGCCACTCCGGTGCCGACGGTTCCCAATCCCAGAAGCGCAATTTGTAGGGGTTTTTGATTGGACATGGTCTGCCGTTGGTTTCAAGAATCGAATGGCCCTTTTAGGGGCCACCTGGTTGCTTTGGGCCGATACCGAGTTCAGAATAGTATCAAGCGTCCGCTATGCCACTCGCCTCGAGGAGGCAGGAGGGTTACATG
>CAWUOD010000088.1:0-8833 GCA_963923115.1 uncultured Singulisphaera sp. | reverse complement strand
GCAAGGCTGCCAAGGCAGCGGACCCAGGCACCAAGGGTGGCAAAGCCGCCGAAGCTGGAACCAAGGGTTCAGATGGTGGCAAGGCTGGGGATGCCGGTATCAAGGGTGGCAAAGCCGCTGTTGATCCCACAAGCCTTCCCCACTCCAAGGCCGCTGTCGGCGATCCACTCAAAGCACCCCTGGATTACCAAAAGGCTACAAAGGCCCAAAGGGAAGCTGGCGAGACCCTTATTGAGAAGCTTCGACGGACCCTTGGAATGGGGAACAACCCTTCCGATGGATCGGATAACAACGGGCTGGTTGATGGACGGGGTTCTCGCCGATCTCGTCGCCTGGGAACACGCAGCATGGAAGCCGCGGGGGTAACGGGTGATTTTGGCGGATTCGGAGAAGGTTTCCCAATCATGTTGGGCAACGCCCCGGTAAATCCACCGAGTTTCCGCGACCTTCCGAAGCCTCCTTACGCCCCGAACCTTCCTGGTCCCGAGTCCAATCCCTACATCGCATCGCCCGACCGTGGGGTTTCACCGGGAATGGCAAATGCCTTCACCGCGACCAGTTCGACCCGTCCCATACCAGCGGATTTCGGTGGGCAACCGATAACCCGCAATGCCTTCAGCCAGCCGGCCATCCCGGGCCCCGCGCCGGTCGCTCAGGTCAACCTGCCCGTGCCGGGAATGAATCCCCTGCCTCCCAATATGGTGCCCGGGCAAATGGGTTTGCCCCACCAGGCGACTCCCATCCAGACCTTGCCAGGGGGTGCTTCCGCCGGTGGTAGGGGCTTGGGACTTGCCCTGAAAAAATCCAAGTTGGATGACGATGGCCAAAGCAATGCTTTCACCTCGGGGCCCACGGTTGCTCCCCAACCGATGATGCTTTCCGCCCAACAGGCCCAAATGGTCGCCGCGGCGCCACCCCAGGCCACTGTCCTTACCACCACCGTGGGAACGGCCGGGGTCAACCCCCAGGACCGGTCGGTTCGCCAACTGCGCGAATCGCTACTCCCCTCCGAAAGGGAACAAGCAATCGACACCCTTTCGTCCTCTGACCTGCGAGGCAACAAGGATGCGACTTCCGCCCTTCTGACCGCCGCTTTCCGCGATCCGGCAATCACTGTCCGGCTGAGTGCGATCCGGACCCTGGCGGCGAAACTTGGTGGGAGCCCGCAAATCATCGGTGCCCTTAGGGCCCTCAAGGAAGACGGGGATGCCCGGATCCGCGCCGAGGCGGAATCTGCCCTGAACCAGGCTGGTTCTGAATTGCCCGCTCCCCCCTCGATGCCCAAAGCAATCGCCCCAAGGGCCTTTCCTGCGGGTGGCTAAAGCCTCGCAAAATCAATCACCAAGTGGTCGTCCCTGACCCCCGCGGCCTCCGGCATACCCGGAGGCCGCGCTCATTTGTGCAGGATGCATAAAGAAAGCTCGACCAAAGGATGCCAGGGCGAAAATCACCAAAATCCGCGATCGCACCAAACCCAAATGGACATGGTTGATCACCAAAGTTGAGTGGTTGCATTCCCCCCCCGGTTAGCTTTCGTCAAGGGTTTAAAATGAATCCGATCTGATCCAGTCCGACATAAATGATATCTTTGTGTTAATTCAAAAATATATAAAATGCGAAAGTTATGCTTTTTGGCCTATTAGAATTGTTTTCCCATGCTTCCCAATTTTTCATTTTGATGTTATTATTGGTTCCACATCAGAGCGATTCCCTCGAGGTTGGTGCCATGGTTGACTATTCCACAATCTTCTCGCGCATTTACCGAAGTTTCAAAAAGCCTGGTCGTGGTCGGTTGGCACCCGCGCCGAGGTTGGAATGGCTTGAGGACAGGTCCGTGCCCACGGTCACCTCTGTCCTTAACAACAACCTGCTGGACATTCAAATTGTTGCGGACAACCAAAAACTGTCCGCTTATCTTCGCCTTCAGGGTACCAACCTCGAAGTTGCGGATAATTTGCAATTTGCCAATGCCGCTTCGTTTTCCGCAAATCAGGTTGGTCAGGTGAGCGTTCAGGGGGGGAATGCCTCGGAGTCGTTCATTCTTGCCTCGGGAATCATCACGGCCGGCCTAAGCGCATCCGGATTGGATTCCGTTTCGATGTTAAACGGCTCCGGGTTCGCGGGTTCGATTTCGATCGCCAATGGGTCGAACACAACCCTGGCGAGCCTCCATTCGACCGGTGGATCCATTTCCACCAATATCACCGGTGGAAGCATTCTGCTTGCAGGAACCGTTGCCGGACATGCGGGTGTTTCCCTGGATGCCCCGGTGATCCTTCAGACGAATGTGGAGGTGGACGGCGGTGCTGGTAGTGTATCTTTCGGCGCCACAGTGGACGCCGCCTCGGCCGGTGCCCAGTCACTTCTCGTCACTAGCCCAGCGAACACCATCTTCGGGGGTGCCGTCGGCGGCAAGGCGGCGCTTTCAACCATCACCACTCGCAGCGTGGCGCCGCTGGTGGCACCGACCATCGCGGCAACCACCGCCAATGTGCCCCTTCATTATCTTCCCCAGGCTGGAAATTATTACCTGCCCACCGATGAGCCACCGGAAAACCCGGCCATCAAATATGGCATTGAGGTCTCGGTAGGGGACAACAATCCCGCGCGAATGTACTTGTTTGACTCTGGGGGCGAAGGATTCTTCCCCGCATACGACTCCGAGGCGTTCGCCGGGGTGCAGCTTGGCACCCAGTCCGCTCCCATAAATTACACATCCGGTTTGTATTACAATGCCTTTCTGACCTCCGCCAAGGTCACAATTGGAACGGGAACCGAATCTGTCACGACAGCGGTGCCTGTGGACTTCGGCGCCTGGCCATCGGGTGGCGATAGTAACAATCCCGGTCTTTCATTCAAGCCGCCCCAAACCCCCAAAACAGGCCAGCTCTATGGCGACTTCGGTGGGGCTTTTGGGTTTGCCGACCCAACGCAAACCTCACCCGGGCTGGCCAGTATTTTGTTTCAGCTTCCGGGAAATTATTCCAGCGGCTATGTCGTACGGCTCGGTCCGGTTGGAGGCCCGGCGACACTCACCATTGGGGTCACGCAGGAAATGCGTGACCAATTCCCCTATGCGATCCCCTTGAGCCAGGCTAGTGGCCTTGTCTACCCCGTCTCCGGCCGTCAGGCTTATGAGGACTTTGCTTTTTCGCCTGATTACACAATTTCCAACGGGTCCCAATCTTACAACTTGGGCCAACTGCCCACGATTTGCGATACGGGTGCGCCATCCACCAGCGTCAGGTATCCGAATAATCCACCAACCAACCCATTCCCCTTCACCACAAAAGGCGGCGGAAGTTTCGAACCGAATACCAAGCTTTCCGCCCAGTTTCCAACGGCGCCGGGATACCCCGCGTTGACCTGGAACCAAACGGTTGGGAGCCAGCAATCCGTTGACAAGTTTGGGTACATGGACTCGACCGGTGCTGCAACCAATGTCAACAATGTCAACACCGGCCTGAACCTGTTTAGCCAATACGATGTCATGTTTGATGTCGCCCAAGGGTTTCTTCGCCTGCGGCCCAACGCGGGAATCGGAACCGTGACAATAAATTCTGTCAACACAACCGGCGACCAGAATTTTAACCAGAATATCCTTCTTTCCGGCAACGCTTCCTCTTCCGCAGGCAAACTGACCTTTGGCGGAAAGACCTATATCAACGCCGATTCCACTCTATCCACAACCGCCGGAAATCCGGTCAATTTCCAGAACACCATCGACGGCGATAATTCACTCTCGATCACCACCGACGGCATCGTGACTTTCGGCAGCAGCGTGGGCGTTGTTGCGCCGCTAAAGTCCCTCTCGGTCACCTCCAGGCAAACCAACCTTCCGATGGTCTCCGCTTCAACGGTTTCGACATATGGTCCGCAGGAATACACCGGCAGAACCATGCTCAACGGAAGTATTGACAGCATCGACAAGGGTATTACCTTCAATGGAACGGCCATCATCGCGGGACCCACGCTGGTAACATCGACCAGGGACGCCGTCGTATTTGATGCCACCCTGGACGGCGCTTCGACTTTGTCGGTCACTGGTAAGACCAGCATCGGATTCCTGCGCGACATTGGGGGTTCCACACCTTTGGCCGGGATGACACTTAACGCTCCTTCCGTTTCCGCTGGTGGAAAAATAACCCTGTTCGGAGGAACCGAAGGCGCCCAGAACGACGGTCTTGTCATTTTCACGGGCACATCGGTCAATCTCAGGCAAGGGTCCATCACCGGATTCCAGGGATCGGGAATCGCCTTTACCGGGGACTCTACCAATTCAAAAATTAGTGGATTTACCATATCTGGAAATATTGGAAGTGGTATTGGCTTTGGCTCACCGGATGGAAAGCCAGCCGACCTTTCCGGAACGGTTATCTCCGAAAACACCATCATCGGAAATGCGGCTTTCGGGGTGGAATTCGGGGTGCCGGCCTCTGGTTTGAGGCTTGAGAAAAATACCATCGGCCAAAAGGGTTCCATCAACCCTTGGGGATTGGTTTCAGGGGGCCCCAACACCCAGGGTGTCGTGCTTGCCGCCGGAGCCTACACAGGAACCGTGATCTCCTCCAACATCATTGGTTACAACCGACGCAATGGCATTTATGCCCCAGGCGGAGTGGCATCACTTTCGATCAACGGAAACACCATCACCGACAACAACGCAAATGGCGTCGAGTTTTTCACCGGTGATTTCTCGGGCACCGTGATTTCCGGCAACACTATCAAAAATAACCTGGGAGATGGCATCGCCTTGGGCGCGGGAATCATCCCCTCCGCCACGGGTGGAAATCCCGCCACGGGATATACCGGAACAATGGCGAAATCCGGACATTATTTCCTCAATTACTCCACAAATCCTGTCACCAATGGTGTTGTTCAAAACGACCCGCTCATCTCGATCGATTGCCCCGTGTTCAACAACGCCAATCAGGCGGGTTCATCGACGACCATCGGTATTCCCCTCGACACGGGCTCGCGCGCCCTTTACCTCGATATTGGACAAATCGCCTCGGGAACACCTCTGGGCAACAAGCTCGGCTATGTGTACCTCAACAGCAGCAACAGGATCTACTACGGCAACTGGATCAGCCAAACCGTTTCTTTCCCTGATTCATCGTATGTCGACTCCAGCGGAAACACCGTTTCAGGCAGGAAAGCAACCGCGACATTGCCCATCCTTGTGGTGACGGCTATCGGCGCGACCACGAATCCGCCTCCCGGATCGACCACCGCGAGCACCACTTTCGGCACCACCGAGCGACAGGGTTTCGTCACCATCACAAACGGGACCAGGACCGACAAGGTTTCCATCACCCCCAACACGGGATCGGGAGGGACATTCACCGTTCCCGGTGGCTGGTGGGCGGAATACTCGGCCAACATGGCAAATGGCAAATCCATTCTTTCCCCTGTCGCCAACTTTGGCGTGGGTTTTGACAGGTCCGGACAGGGCACATTCCCCATCAACGGGTCCGCCAATCAGGGATATAACGCCTTCTTGAATCTTGCCGAAATGCGTCAGGGGACCATGCGGTCAGGTTATGTGATCACCCCGAACAACATTATCCTTGGTCTTGATAATTCCGTTTCCGGATTCTCCTACACCGATCTCACGCCCACCGGAATCGCGCAAACTGCCGGAAGTCCGCCAGACTGGCAGCCCGCCACGGGAACCCTGGTCTACAATAACATAGCTTATCCCACCGGCCCCATTGTCATCGACATGGGAATACCCAGCGGCATCGTTTCGCTTCCCGGGGAAACGGCGACATCCCCTTTCAACCAGGCCATGACCGTCAACCTTCTCAATTCGGGCGGGGCTCTTTCGTATAAAATCAACTACACGGATCCGAACAATCTGCTCAATCCGGAGTCCGTCAGCTTTTTCAATCCGCTTCCGGGCAACTATTCCTCCAACGCCCCGACCCAAAATCAGCAATTCTTCAACACTGGCCGTTATTTATTCAGCGCCTTCAACTATCTTTATGATGCCACTGGTGGCTACCTGGGTCTCTTGCCCACCAGCACCCCGGTACTCGCCTCCGCCCACGCGGTCGTCCCATCCACCCCGCAATTTTTCTCCAACCCGGCGCAACCAACCGGGGTCACCAACCTGATGGTTGGTTCCCCTTTTTCCACCGGTGGAAACAGCATCACGGAAAACCGGGGCGCCGGCGTGAGTGTCAATGGGGCGGGTTCCACCGGAAATTCGATCCTGGGTAACGCGATCACAAATAATGGTTCCACCGGAATCCTTCTTTCAGGAGGTGCGAATTCATCCCAATCGGCCCCCTTGCTCGCCAAAAGCACCGCCATGAAAGCCTTGGGGACCGTCACTGTCAGCGGAGACCTGCCCCAGCAGAGTGGGTACTTTGGCAACTATTTAATCCAGTTTTTCCTTGGGGGCGCCTCCTCCTCCGGGCAACCATTCCAGGCAAAGACACTTTTGGGTTCAATCACTGCTGGAACGGGTGCCTTTTCCGCTTCCTTCCCTCTGGGCACGGGCAACTTCGGGTCTTATGTGATCGCAACAGCGACTCCCCTCGCGGGTGCCATGGGAACCTCGGCATTCTCGATGGCATCAAGGATCAACACAATGGTGGTGACTTCTCTTGGTGATTGCGGTCTGGGAACGCTGCGAAATGCCCTGAATTTCACAAACGGCTTCGGTTTTGCAAAGACAATCATCTTCCAGACCCCCGGAGTTGCCAATCAGATTTACCTTTCCTCTGCCCTGCCCGCCATCATCACCCCGACGGTGATTAACGGTCAGATCCTGGATTCGACCGGGCAAGTAATCAGTAATGCGACCATCAATGGAGATCGGATTGGTCAACCAGCCAACGGACTGACCCTGTTGCCGGGATCGGGCGGCTCCATCGTGTCATCCATGGGTTTCCAAGGTTTCGTCACAGGTAATGGTGTTGTCGTCAGGTCGAATGATGTCACGATCAGTTCCAACCTTTTCTACAACAACCTGACCGGGATCAACATCTCCACCCTCTCGAACGGTATTGTCGCGTCGAACACCCTCAGGCTCTCAGGATATGGGGTTATCGCCTCGGCTGCGCTTTCCGGATCGGTTGTCGCGGGCAACACTATCGTCGACTCGCGGTTTGCAGGTATCCGCCTTGTCAACGCCAGCGGCTTGAAAGTTGGGATCAATGGAGTGGGAAACAAGATTTCCGGCACGGGAACCGTTTCGACAGTAACCGGCGGCATTTACGCCACGGGAATGCTCACAGGCACCACTGTCCAGTTCAATACCATCCAATCAGGGGGCAATGGAATAATCCTCGACAACGCGCGTCGAATAACCATAGGCGGTTCGGCGCTGACACCCCGGACGGGTGGCAACACCATCACTGGAAACCGGGGCATGGGGCTTTATGCTTTTGGGTTTTGCCCAAATTCCTCCGTGAGCGGCAACGCAATCACCAACAATCAGCTTAATGTCTTCATTGGAGAAGCTCAATATCTCTCATACCTGCCTGGAATGTCCTATGTCTCCCCATTCCAGGCCCAACTCAATTCCCGGATCGCCTCATGGACTTCGGACTTTACGGCCCGAACCACCGCGATTATCGCAAATTCAACCCCGACGCCCTCTGGTTGGTATGGCTATAACTATGTGACCAACCAGCTTGGGTATGGTCCACTCAATCCCCAATTGCTTGACGCGTCGGGCGGCTTGAATCCTGCCAATGACAGGGGAAATGTCGTCAATGGCGTTCCCCTGAACCGGGTTCCCGCGGGAATTGATCCGGCCACCTGGAAGGCGCAACGACTTTTGGCCGCCGCGACCTCCCTGATCGGGACACCCTATCAGCACCTGCATCTTCCCCAATTCGATCCGGCAAACACAGGCCAAGGCAACTTTCAATGGTCGCCTGTGAGCGATAAATCAACTCTAAAAACTTCACAAATGCTCATCAGTGGGTCATCCCAGCCCGTTGTGAGTAATCCCTATGAGAAGATCTATGGGCAACCCGCCGGGGGAATCGATTGCACCGACTTCTCGGCCTACATCTACAATCTTGCCCTTGGCATCCAGATGCATTCGGGTGTGGCCAACCAGATCACCTTTACGACGAACGGAAACCCGACAGTTGGCAATCTGGGCCCCAACTCCATCCCTTCCGCCACCGTCCTCAATCCTGACGGGTCAGCCATCACACCAGTCTTCTTCAAGTCTCCGACATTTGGCGAGACCCAGATCAATCAACCTGGATCTCTAAGTTCCCTCACGGACAAACTCCAAACGGGGGATCTGCTCTACATTGGAAATCCCACCGATGGGGTTCTCCATGTCGTGGTCTGGCTTGGAATCATGGGAACCGACTCAGCGGGAAATTCCTTCCCGCTGGTGATTAGCAGCCATGACAACACCCCGGCCATTTTTGACACGGCCGCGGTGGACCCCGTGACTGGTTTCCCGCTGGATGGAAACATAAACGGCCACCTGCCGCCACCCGGTGTGCAAATTCTTCCCTTTGTCTCCTCGAACTGGTTCTACCAGGACTTCCTCTTGGCAATGAGGGTGATTCCGAAGGCGGGCGCCTGATAGGCACAGGGGCAGAATATCTCCCAAGGGGCCTGAATCAGCCTCACTTTTTTCTCCCGCTGGCAATCCGCTGTTGCCAGCGATGCGTTCGCCTCCGTCTTTCCAAAGAGGCGAACCACTCCGGGAACATTTTTCCTTACACTCCGAACCAAAGTATTGGCAGTAAACCTGGCCTCCACCTTGGAGTGCCCTGAGCAAAAGTCTTTTTTGTGTATGGGGATTTCATCTTTTTCTGTCTCTTATACACATCTCCGAGCCCACGAGACC
>CAWUOD010000087.1:0-8882 GCA_963923115.1 uncultured Singulisphaera sp. | reverse complement strand
TCCTCTCTGGTCTCGTGGGCTCGGAGATGTGTATAAGAGACAGGAGGAATACTTCCTCCAAAAGCTGGGAAACACCCATGGTTGAGCTTACCGCGGGTGGATGAATTCGCTTTTGGCTAATGGTTTTGAGTAGGTCGGTTGACGCGGCTTTGGCGGCGGCAATGGCTTTGGGACAGTTCGGATTATTCATCATTCATAGATCCCGGGGATTTTTTTGGTTCCAAACGAAATTCTACGGAACCGAGTGGGAATTACCTTTGGAGGACACATGTTCGCATGTACACAGGAGTAAAAAAGAAGGATCCATGAACCAACACGATCTCAAAGCACGATGCGACCGACTTTTGGCCCTTTCCAAAGGCCTCGCCCGGGAAATAACCCTTTGGAAAGCCCCGGATGCCTTACTTTACTTTGATGAGCGACAAAAATACCTGGAGGCGATTTCCCAGGCGCTACGGGGAACCGAGAGCGCCCAGGTAATCCTTTACCGGGCACTCATGGGACGCTCCCCGGGAAGGACGGTCCCCCCCGATCCCTTGTATTTTGGAAAACAGGAGGAACCGGATTCCCGGCTGGGTGTCAGGTTTCCCTGAAATCGATGGCGAAAGCCCTGGCGGAAAGTTTTTCCCCCGTGGCCTTTTCAATCAGGTCGTTCCACCGATAAAGGCGACCCGGACCAAAAATTTTGGCCTTGAGAAATGCTCCCACCCCCTTGTTGTTGACATAATCAACCTCATTGGGGGCTTTTCCCGGGAAAACCTCGCGGCAGATCGAGTGATGGACCTGCGAGGCGAACAATTCACCCATCATGTAGTTGTGGTAATAAACCGGGGCGCTAACAATATGGATTTTGCTGGCATAGTCGGGCTCGGACCGCCCTTCCGGCCGGGTCAATCCCTGGTATTTCTCCACCAAATCCCACCATAACCGGTTGAGATCCTGATCCGGGTTTTCATACATGCCTTTTTCAAACCGGAGCATTACCTGGCACCATCGCGAGAAAATCAGCAACCTCCAGCGAAGGGATTTGGCGGCGGATTGGCCAAATGCCTCGGGATTTTCGAGGACAATTCCCATCGCCTGAAGGAAAGACGGGCGCTTGGTGAGACGCTCGAACATCATGGCGATCCCCTCGGTGGCGAGGATGTGCGCTTCGGCCCTTAGAACATACGGGAGTTCCGCGGGGATATTGAGGCTCGAATATACGGCATGGCCCAATTCGTGCAGCATGGTGCTCGCCCAATAATCACCAGGCGTGATATTGGCCAATACCCGGACATCCCCCTCACGGTTGATGTCCGTGCAAAAAGCGTGGGGACTCTTCCCTTTTTTCTCATACAGATCGCTTTTCTCCAAAACCCGCTCAATGGGCAGTCCGACACCGCGGTAAAACTCCCGGCAAATCCTCAACAAATCGGCTTTTTTCCATGGCTCATCCAGATCGGCGGGCAGAACTGATGGACTCTCCTGAAAAAATGGATCATGGTAATGCCATGGCATCAGTTCGGTGGTTTTGATGCCGCAATTTTTGGCGAGCACCTGATCCATCTCGGCTTTGGCTTTGAGGAAGGGTTCGCGGGTCAGGTTGTCCATTTCGTCGAAAAGACGGACAAGATCATCCCCCTTTTGCTCATTCAAATGAAGCATAAGGGCATGAAAGTTTTCAAATCCAAGAGATTTTGCCGCTTTGTTGCGCAATCCCACAAGCTTTTTCAGATCCGGTTCCAGCAACCGTCCAACACCCTTGGCTCCTTCCCAGGCGGCTTTTCGGCGTGACGAATCGGTGGAATTTTTGAGAACCCCCCGAACCTCATTATCCGTCATCTCCTTGCCCTGAATCCGGGGACGAAATTCGTTGAATGTCTTCTCCACTTTGTTGGAAAGCGCGACCATCTCCTTGAGAATGGCCGGGTCCACCTGCTTCTCCAGATAGACAAGGTTCAAAAGCTCGACACTGCGCCGGTCGTTGGAATCGTCAATCGATTTGAGATCCCGGGCAAGTTCCTGAAAAGGGGCAAACCGATCTTTCCGCGAAAGTTCCGCGTCGATCCGGTTTTGGGCTTCCTCTTTTTTCCTGAAATCCTCATCGCGCCCTGTGGTATTGGCATCCCACCAGGCGATATTGGCGGTGATTTCCAAGGGGCGCATCCTCCCGACATGATCCGCGATCATGTCACGAGCGCGCTTGCTGGTCGATTCATCACCCTTACCGACAGATCCTGTCGCCATTGCTGCTGTCAGGGTCACACCCTGCCCCACAAATTCGCGTCGATTCATCTTTTTCTCCAATTGGGTCTTGGATCATTGTCTTCAAAGCCCGTTTACGGACAATGCCAAAGACACCATTAACTCCAGGACGCCTCTTATGCTTGGTTTTATGATTCTCGGGCTTGTCGCGATTGCCCCATCCCAAACACTCAAAATCGAGTTTGTCGATTCCGAAGGCGGTGGATCCACTCTGATTGTCACCCCAGCGGGCGAATCGATCCTGATTGATTGCGGAAATCCCGGCAATCGCGACGCCGAACGAATTGCCAAGGCAGCGAAAAAGCTCGGGCTCGAAAGGATTGATCACCTGGTGGTGACCCACTGGCATCTGGATCACTACGGCGGAGCCGGGACTCTTGTCCGTAAGGTTCCGATCAATCATTTTTGGGACAGGGGAATCCCGGAGAACCTTCCGGATGACCCCACAAACTATCCCGTTTTGATCGCGGCGTACAAGGAGGTATCGAAGGGAAAGCGAACAACCCTCAAGGCAGGGGATACTGTTCCACTCCGCCAAACGGAAAATGGTCCCAAAGTGCGACTTTCCTGCGTTTGTGGCTCGGGAGTCACCAAAGTCGATGGGAACGCCCCCGCCGGAACCCCGGAAAAGCCTGTTCAACGCGAGCCGGATCCCTCCGACAATGCGATGAGCCTTGGCTTCGTGTTGGAGTTTGGCGACTTCCGCTTCCTGGACTTGGGGGATCTCACCTGGAACAAGGAATCGATGCTGGTTTATCCAGGCAATTTGCTAGGCAAAATCGATGTGTATCAATCCACACACCACGGGCTTGAGGTAAGCAATCATCCCGATTTGATGAGGCAAATTCGTCCCACAATCGCCGTTTTCAACAACGGGCCAAGGAAAGGCGCCCACCCAAGGGTTATCCGCGATCTGAGAAGACTGGAAAATTTTGACCAGATTTTCCAGCTCCACAAGAACATCACAGCACCAGACTCCGACAACGCCCCTTCAACCCATGTGGCCAATCCGGCCGAAAAATGCGAGGCGCTGGGGATCAACCTGGAAGTCGACGCGAATGCAACAAAATATGTGGTTAAAGTGGGCGACCAACCAAGGGAGCACCGTTTCGCCGTCGGCAAGAAATAGTGGAATCCGGGTTATGCATGGAAATCGCCCCGACCAATTTTGGACAGGTGTCGCAAAAGGGCGCCACTGTCCAGGGGGCCGCCTGTGGCGGTTTGGGTAATCTCCAATGCCGTTGCCAATCGGCCCCGGCGATGGATTTTTTCCCTGAGCCACCCCAGGATGGGCGAAAATTCCCCGGCCGCCACTTTTGCGGTTATGCCACCAAGATCACGAACCATCGCCTCACGCAGTTGCGCGGCGATCAGGTTGCCCAAGGTATAGGTTGGGAAATAACCAATTCCTCCGGTGCTCCAGTGGACATCCTGGAGGCACCCCTCCCGATCGGATGGAACTTTCAATCCAAAAGCTTTTTCAAAAGCCTCATTCCAGGCATTCGGGAGATCTTTTGGGGCCAATGTCCCCTCGATCATTGCCTTTTCGAGACGATAACGCAAAAGGATATGCAGGTTGTAACAGGTCTCAGCCGATTCGACCCGGATAAACGATGGCCCAATCCGGTTGACCATGCGGACAAGCTCATCTTTTTCGGGAAGTGCAACACCCATGATTCGTCGCGCCAAAGGCCAGCACCAATCCCAAAACGCGGCGGACCGCCCGATCATGTTTTCCCAGAATCGTGATTGGGATTCGTGCATGCCAAGGGAGGAGGCGACACACCATGCCTCGCCTGCGTGTTCTGCCGGAAGCCCCTGCTCATAAAGCGCATGACCTGTCTCATGGAGAATTCCGTAGAAGGACTGGGTGAAATCGCTCTCGTCATACCGGGTGGTGATGCGGCAATCTCCCGGCCCATGCCCTGAACAAAAAGGGTGCGCTGAGGTATCCAAACGCCCCGCCTGGGTGTCGAAACCCAAGGCTTTGGCGACCTCCAATCCGAGATTTTTCTGGGCCGATTCGGGGTAATGGCCCGAGGGAGGCAAAGCTTGCGGACGACCTTTGGCTTCCTGAATCAACAAGGCAAGGGCGGGTTCCAGTTTGTCAAAAATCGAATCGATCTCAAAGGACCGACAACCAGGTTCGTACTCGTCAAGAAGGGCGTCATAAGGGGATTTTTCGTACCCCGCGCATGCGGCCTCCTCCTGTTTGAGACGGACAATTGTCTCCAATTCAGGCAAAAAATGCGCGAATTCCCCTCGGGATCGCGCCTCCTGCCAAATGTGCACCCCTCGCGAGGTCGCCCTTGCAAGCTCCTCCACCAGTCGCGCGGGAATCCTTCTGGCCCGCGAAACCCGGCGCCTCATCTCCCTGATGTTGGCTCGTGACACCTCCAGAACTGCGTGGGGCTCGGCATTTTGAATGGATTCCCAAAGGCAGGGGTCCGTGAGTCGCTCATGAACCAGCCGGGCCAGAAGCGATGCCTGGCTTCCCCGCCAGTCGGCGCCTTTGGGAGGCAGCACCACTTGTTCATCCCAGCCCAAAACCCCCTGGACCGATTCCAAAAGGGTGATTTCCCTCCAAAGCGTGGAAATTGCCGGAATACCTTCCATGGACACCACCCAAATATAAGATCCAAAACAAATAAAATCTAATCAGTTCACATTCAGATTTTGAAGAAACTCGGCGTTTGTCTTGGCTTTTTTGAGCCGATTGACCAGAAGCTCCATCGCCTCGACCGGATGCATGTCGGCCAACACCCGCCTTAGCGCCCTCATATGGGTGATTTCATCGGGGCCGCAAAGAAGCTCCTCCTTGCGGGTCCCGGAACGATTGATGTCAATTGCGGGCCAAACACGCTTGTCCACCAGGCGGCGGTCAAGGTGAAGCTCCATGTTGCCGGTCCCTTTGAATTCCTCGAAAATCACCTCGTCCATTTTGGAACCTGTGTCGATCAAGGCGGTCGCGATAACTGTCAAACTCCCACCCTCCTCGCTTTGACGGGCGGCGCCAAAAAACCGCTTGGGCTTCTGCATGGCGTTGCTGTCCAGACCACCCGAAAGCAGCTTTCCGCCAGAGGGAGCCTCGGTGTTGTGGGCGCGGGCCAGGCGGGTGATGGAGTCCAAAAGGATGATCACATCCCTCCCGTCCTCGACGAGCCGCTTTGCTTTTTCCATGGCGATTTCCGAGACATGGCAATGCTCGGATGAGGGCTCATCAAAAGTGCTGGCGGCAACCTCCGCATTGGGCCCGGTCACCTGTTTCATCATTTCGGTGACCTCCTCGGGGCGCTCATCAATAAGCAGGACGATTAGGTAGGCATCGGGATAGTTGGCCTGAATGGCTTTGGCGATTTTCGCCAACAGGACCGTTTTACCCGCGCGGGGAGGAGAAACGATCAGCGCCCGCTGTCCACGACCAATCGGGGTCACAAGGTCGATGACCCGGGTGGACAATTCATCAGGCGCCGTCTCCAATCGTAGCCTTTTGCATGGGTGCAGCGGCGTCAGGTCCTCGAATACGGGAGGCCGAACACGATCCAAAGCCGGCTTGCCATTGATCGTATCGACCTGAAGCAGGGCAAAATTATCCTGTCCCTCGATGGGCAAACGAATCGGCCCCTCGATTAGCAGACCCGTCTTGAGTCCCATCCGCCGGATCTGGCTTGGCGACACATAAACATTCTCAGGCGACGCCAGGTAGTTGTGGGTTTGACTTCTCAAAAAGCCGTAGCCGTCAGGAAGGACTTCAAGGGTTCCCGACCCCAGGACCATTTCCCCCTTTTCGATAAATCGGCGCACAACCTGAATTATCAATTGGACCCGATTAAGGCCGGAATGCTCCTGCACGCCTTCCTTTTCAAGAATTTCAAACAACTTGGGAATGGGCATCCTGTAGAGGTCATCCAACTTCGCGGCGGGAACATTGGACCTGTTGGCACTCCAGTCTCCCCCATCCTGCGAAACTCGTGGCGTGATTTGCATTGGGGCGGCATGAGCGACATCCGGAATACGCCGTCCAACAATTCCAGGCTGGCCCCCACCACCGGGTGGCACCCGGCGTCGCCCCATGGGAGGGTGGCCTTGATGACCCTGCCTTTCCCCATGGCCGCCATGCCCATGGGATGGACCATGATGAGGATGATGTCCGTGACCTTCGTCTTGGCGAGCCATTGAATAAACACTCCGGCAAATGATTCGAGGAGGATTTGGGTTGGAGGAAATTGGACCGCTTGCGCAATGTTGCGCGGGCCAAGGTGCGCGAACTCAAATCTTTACTAAAACTTTGTTTTGGAAACGGTACCGGTTCAGATCGACCGGTCCGGGGGAAATCCATAACCCTCTATTGGGGGCACAGCCGACTTTCCTTGTCGGTTCCAAAGGCATCATAACCGCCCAAGGTCGAGGTTTCCATGATAAAAGGCCGAATTTTTAAGTATTCCACAGAGTTTTTCGGCCACCCATTGCGCAATTCTTCCATCCGATCCGGGGTTTGAGGAATTGAACAACCTAACCTCGGCTCGGGGAAGGGCTATTCCCCTTGGATCCAGCTGGACCGGGGAAGGAATCAACTTCGCCGTTATTTCAAAACACGCCAGCTCCGTAAATCTGCTACTCTACCACCTCGATGGTTCCCGTCCTTCCACCAAAATGGAACTCGACCCGGCGATCAATCGAACCGGGGATCATTGGCATATCCTCGTAAAAGGACTCCCACCCGTTTTTCGGTATGCCTGGCAGGTTGATGGCCCCACTCGATTCGGCCATTCCTTCTCACCCGACATTCCGCTCCTCGACCCCTCGGCGACAGCCATTACCGGAGGGGAAACCTGGGGAAAAATGGACCCCGAAGGGCGTTTTTCCCTTTTCCAAAGACGGAACTACCATTGGCAGGATGATCGCCTCCCGGCCATCCCCCCCGAAGACACTATCCTCTATGAACTCAATGTCCGGGGCTATACAAGACACACCTCCTCGGAGGTGTCTTATCCGGGCACCTTTTTGGGCCTCCTTGAGAAAATCCCGCACCTGAAGTCCCTGGGCATCACGGCGCTGGAACTTCTCCCCATCCATGAATTCGACGAGACCGACTGTCCATTTATCAATCCCCAAACAGGCAAAAAAAACCTTAACCTCTGGGGTTACAACACGATTGGTTTTGCGGCCGTCAAGGCGTCCCTTGCGGCTTCCGGTCCCGATCACGGTCAAATGCATGAATTTCGGGACCTCGTCGCGGGTATGCACCGCGAGGGAATCGAAATCATCCTCGATGTGGTTTTCAACCATACAGGCGAAGGCGGGATCAATGGAAGAACCTGGTCTTTCCGGGGGCTTGACGATCCCCTCTTTTACATGATTGATTCCCAGGGGCGTTATCTCAATTTCAGCGGTTGTGGAAACACAGTCAATTGCAACCAACCCGTTGTTCGTGAACTCATCATTGATTGCCTGCGTTTTTGGATCCTGGATATGCATGTTGATGGGTTCCGTTTCGATCTGGCCTCCGTTTTGGGTCGCGATCGCCAGGGGAGGGTCCTGGCGGACCCCCCTGTGGTGGAAATGATCGCGGAAGACGGGGTGCTGGCGAGCTCCAAATTGATCGCCGAGCCCTGGGATGCCGACGGTCTTTACCAGGTGGGAAATTTTCCTTGTGGCCGCAGATGGTCTGAATGGAACGGCCAATATCGTGACACAGTCCGACGGTTTTGGCTCACGGGGGGCGTCTCGGTGGGCGAATTGGCCACCCGGATTTGTGGCAGCGCGGATCTGTATGAACTCGCGGGGAGGACCCCCTCTCATTCCGTCAACTTCATCACATCACATGATGGGTTTACCCTTTGGGATCTGGTTTCCTACTCAAAAAAACACAATCTTGCAAACGGTGAAGGCAACCGAGACGGAACAGACCAGAATTATTCCAACAATTGTGGCGTGGAGGGACCGACACAAGACCCGGAGATAATGCGGATGCGTTTAAAACGGGCAAGAAATCTGATGGGCACCCTGCTCCTTTCGCAAGGGATGCCAATGATCCTGGGAGGCGACGAGCTCCTCCGGACCCAAAGAGGAAATAACAACGCCTGGTGCCAGGATAACGAAATAAGCTGGGTGGACTGGCGACTTAAACCCTACCAAATCCATTTTTTACGCTTCACCCGGGAAATGATCGCCTTCCGAAAAAGACACTCTTCCCTGAAACGGCGGGAATTCCTCAATCCTGAAGATGTTGCATGGCATGGCCAACTACCGTTGTTGCCCGATTTTTCCCAAAACTCTGGTCATATTGCCCTACAACTTTTAGGCACCCAAACCGGAAGGGAACCCGATCAGGATCTCTACATAGCTTTCAGCATGGAAAAAATGGATACATGGTGGGAACTGCCTCAACCATCCACCGGGAAATCCTGGGCCAGATTCCTGGACACCACCCTGGAAGCTCCCAATGAGATCGAACCCTCGGAATCCCGCGAGATCTGGTTTCCTGGACAAACCTACCGACTTGGCCCGGAAGGGATTCTTGTTCTGGTTGCCAAGCCTGGATGACCCCAATAACCGTTTTGGAAGATCCCCCCTGAAATAGTCGTCCCTGCAAAACCCTTCAAACGCCTTGAATTTGAGGTCGAATGTGGGTT
>CAWUOD010000086.1:0-9024 GCA_963923115.1 uncultured Singulisphaera sp. | reverse complement strand
GGAGATGTGTATAAGAGACAGGAACACCACTCCTCAATCCCAATCCAACCAACGCCAACGAACTCGCTTTCCGGGTGAATTTCAGCGAAAATGTGGTTGTGGAGAGTGTGCTGCCCACATCCTTTGCACTTTCGGGCTGGGGAGGCGCCGGTCGGATTTACAAAATTGCGCCCGCCACGGCCGTGGTGAACGGAATGGCCAGCGCGTTTAATGTTCTGGTCCAGGGGGTTTCGGGTTCGGGGAACCTTGGTCTCGCGCTCCTTGCCAACTCGGGTATCCGTGATGGTCTGGGCAACACCCAAAACGGCACTTACACGAGCGCCAATTCCTACTCAATAAACAACGCTCCCGTCGTGGCCAATCCGTTGGTCAACTCGGTGATTCTCGACCTGAACAATCCCGCCACGGCGACATCCGCCTACTTCCTGGTGAACTTCAGCCAGCCCGTCAACAATGTTCTAACCACAAGCTTCACAACAACGATTCCTGCCGCCACGGTGGATCTGGTCACCCAGCTTACCCCGACCCAATTCGCCGTTACGGTAAGCCAGGCAGGAAAGATTGATGGGAACCTGAGGCTGAATATTCCCGCCGCCTCGGGAATCGTGGATGCAAACAATCCACTAAATCCCTGTCTCCCCTTCTATGCCGGTGAGACACTCAACCGGACCAGCGTGACCGTGGTTTCCTCCACGGTGAACACCACCAGCGTCACCAACGGTGGCATCAACGGCCGGGTCAATTACCATGTCACCTTCTCGGTGCCTGTGCTGACCTCCTCGGTCACAGGCAATCTCGCGGCAAACTTTGGTTTGACACCAGTTACCGGCAATCCGGCCGGGACTGTTCTTTCCGCCACGGCGGCGGACGCCAATAACGGTTACGCCACCCGTTTTGATGTCGAAGTTGGCGGCCTTTCCGGTTTGGGCCAACTGCGGTTGGATGTTTTGGGAACCAACCTGATAGTTTCACAAGCCGGTAACAGCACTAACGCTTATACCGGTGGTCAAAGTTATAATATCGATACAGTTGCCCCGACAGTATCCAGCATTGTTTGCCTTAATGGTCCATTGACCTCCGCAAGCCAGATAACATGGCGGGTAACCTTCTCCAAGCCTGTCGACCCCGCCTCGGTCACCAGTCAATCCCTTCTGCTTTTGGAATCCGGTTCGGCCCAGGGCGGATTCGCCTCCATCAATGGTTCCGGATCGGTTTATCAGATCACCGCCAATGTTGTTGAGGGAATGGGCACCCTGGGAATCCAGGTTTTGCCTGGAACCATTAGCGATCTGGCCGGCAACAAACTGGCGGTCGGGGATACCAGTGGTCAAACAATTGTTGATTACACCCCGCCAAGGGTATTGGGCATCGCCATCAAGGACCCGGAAATTATTGGCAAGGGCCCCGCGACATTTGCGATCGGTTTTTCAAAGGCGATGAACCCCGCGACGGTAATCCCCGATTCCCTCAAGCTGGTGCCCCAACCGGCAAATGGGGTTGTCGCCTCAATCTCCTCGGTTTCCGCGACGGGTTCCAACGAATTCGATGTCTTGACCACGATCAATTCCGGTAATGGATTGCTCGGGCTTGACGCGATTGTTGGCAGGGCCCGGGATGCCGCCGGCAACCCCCTTGTTGCCGGATTCTCCGGTGGACAAACCTATGAGGTTTCGGCGAACTCCCCGACCGCTTTGTATGCAACGATCGATGGCCAAAGCCCAACCCGCCTCCCCTCTTTGGACTTCACGGTCACATTCAGCGTGCCGATGGATCCCCAAACCGTTGTCCCCGGCGCCTTCCAGATTCAAAGCACGCAAGGATCCGTGATCGGCACGATCTCCCGCGTGGTGCCGGCGGACGATTTGTCCACCACCTTCCGTGTAACTGTGGACAATGTTTCCGGAAACGGAACACTTATCCTTTACCCGCTTAATGGCAACACGATGAAGGATCAATTGGGACAGGTACTCGCCTATAATCCCAATTTCGTATCCCAATCCTATCAGGTTGATCATATCCCTCCGGCGGTCTCCTCCATCGCGATCGACGGCAACAGCCTTACAAACGCCTCCAGGGTGGCGTTCCTGGTCACCTTCACCGAGCAGATTTCCGCCGAATCGCAGATTCCGGCCGCTTTTGCCCTGGTGACCACGGGCAACCTGATCGGCCGGGTCGCTCTCGTCCAGCACACTTCCGGCAACACCTACCGTGTCAGTGTGGACAACCTCTATGGGGAAGGCACCGTTGCTTTGCAGGTTTTGGGCAATGGCCTGATCGCCGATCTCGCCGGCAACACCTTTGTTGGCAATCCGGTTACCGGGCCCGCCATAACCATCTCCACCCAGGCTCCAGTCGTAACATCCATCACCACCATTGGGTCGACAAAAACCAACAGCACCTCGGTGCAGTTCCAGGTCAATTTCTCCCAACCGATGGACCTGGCGACTGTCCAACCGCAGGATTTCGTTCCAGTCTTTAGCCCATCTCTCACGGGACAAACCCTTGCGGTGGTCGCGCTTCCCGGCTCCACCTCGAGTTTCATTGTGACAGTTGGCAATCTCGCCGGCACGGGAACGGTCGGCCTCTCGGTTCCTGAAAATTCCACCCTGAGCGACCAGGCCGGGAACCAACTCCAATCGAGCTTTACCAGCTCGGCAAGCTTTGATGTCAACACGGTCGCACCGGTGATAACCTCGTTCAAATCGCTGGAAGGGTACAACCCGACCAGCAAATCGGCGCCTTTCCTTCTCACCTTCTCGGAGCCTGTGACAGGGGTTCAGCTATCGAGCTTCACGGTGACCCCCGCCGGATCGGGAACCGTCACCGACCTGCAAACGACCGATGGCGGCACCACCTGGACCTTTAACCTGGTAGCGGCCCGCCAAGGCTCCATGACAGTGACTCTCAACAAGGCGGGAATCGTTGACACCTACGGCAACCCTCTTGCCCAAGGCGGATCGGTTTCGGTCAACTATGCGCCTGCCCTACCCACGGTTGCGGCCCTGGGGGCGGGAGGAGTTCCGATTGTCCAGGTGATTACTCCGGATGGCTCGGTCAAGAACTTCCAGCCCTTCGCGTCAAACTATCGTGGTGGCATCACCGTTGCCGCCGGAGATGTTAACGGCGATGGTGTCGCGGACATCATTGTGGGTGTGGCCAGCGGGGCATCCCCCCATGTTAAAGTCTTCTCGGGAACCAATTATCAGGTGATCCGCAGTTTCTACGCCTTCGCCACATCCTTTACAGGTGGGGTGAATGTCGCGGCGGGAGACATAAACGGGGATGGTTACGCGGATGTGATCATTGGATCGGGCATCAATGCCCGCCCCCACATCCGGGCCTACTCCGGCAAGGACAATATCGCCATCCGCAGCTTCTTTGCCTACGATGCCGCGTTTACGGGCGGAGTTCGTGTCGCCGCCGGAGATGTTGATGGTGATGGAATCGCCGAGATCATCGCTGGCTCGGGCGAGGGAACCCGCGGGCACATCAAGGTGTTCAAAGGTGGCTACAACCGGGTTATCCGCAGCTTCTTCGCTTACGGACCGGGGGTCACCAACGGGGTGTTTGTCGCTTCCGCCGACCTTGATGGAGATGGCAAGGCCGAAATTGTCGCTTCCCTTGACAAGGGCAGCCAGCCTTTGGTCAGGACCTTTACAGGCGCCATGACCTCGGTCAACCAGGAATTCCTGGCTTTCACAAACACCTTCCGGGGCGGCACCCGTGTTGCGATTGCCAACCGGGCAAACGAACCAGGCCCGCTGATTATTGCCGGAAATGGCCCCGGTCTGCCCTCGCAAGTAAAAACCTTCGATGGGAAAACCACCCACTTCATCGACACCGTCTTTGTTCTCTCGGAATTTGGGTTCCAGGGCGGGGTGTTTGTGGGCTAATTCCGGTTTTTTCCTTCTGTAACACGCAAAACCCCGGTCCCAAGCCGGGGTTTTTTGCATGGGAATCATCCTAACTATTGGATTTGGTTAGGGTTTCGGTCTATAATACCCTTTCCAATCGATGAGGATGGGCGTCCGCCTGTCCGGTTGGAAGTCCTGCAAACAATTTGGAATCGTCCCGTTCCTCCGGCTTGGGGACGCCTTCCAATGGGGTTTTGTTTTTCATGGTTAACCGTAACCTTCTACGCCAATTTGATCTTTCGGATCAGGATCTTAATGACGAACTGAATGCCGCGTTCCTCAACGAGGAAATCGGTGGCGATATCGAAAACTGGCTGCCTGCCGAAAAGCAGGAGTTCGACGCGAACAAAATTGTCACCGGCCGGGTGGCCAACATCCTCGGCGATCGCATCGTTATCGATGTCGGTCACAAGAGCGAAGGTGAGATCCCGATCAATGAATGGCAGGAGGAAGGCATTGACCAGGTCGTTCTCCCCAAAGTGGGCGACCTTATTCAGGTATTGATCGACTCCGTCGAAGACGAAAACGGCATCATCCAACTTAGTTTCCGCAAAGCCAAGCGCCTCAAGGAATGGCAAGCCATCATTGAGAAGCACAAGGAAGGGGATGTCATCTCCGGCCTTGTCACCAAGAAGATCAAGGGTGGTCTGCTTGTCAATATTGGCGTGAATGTGTTCCTCCCCGCCTCCCAGGTCGACATCCGCCGTCCGCCCGATATCGGCGAGTACATCGGCAAGTCGATCGACTGCAAGATCCTCAAGATCGATGAGGCCCGTCGCAACATCGTCGTCAGCCGTCGCAAGCTGCTCGAGGATCAACGCGAAGACATGAAATCGAAACTCCTTTCGGAGATCGAACCCGGACAAGTTCGTCGTGGCATAGTCAAGAACATCGCCGACTTCGGCGCGTTCGTCGACCTCGGCGGAATCGATGGTCTTCTTCACATCACCGACATGACTTGGGGTCGGGTCAGCAACCCCCACGAAGTCGTTCGCATCGATCAGCAGATCGAAGTGTACATCATCTCGGTCGATAAGGACCGCGAGAAGATTGCACTTGGTCTCAAGCAAAAGACCCAAAGCCCATGGCAGAATGTCAAGGACAAGTACCCTGTGGCAAGCCGCCATACAGGCGAAGTTGTCAATGTGATGAGCTATGGCGCTTTTGTGAAGCTCGAATCGGGCATCGAAGGCCTCGTCCACATTTCCGAAATGTCATGGACCAAGCGCATCAATCACCCTTCCGAAATCGTCAGCATTGGCGACCAGGTCGAAGTGGTGGTTCTCAACATCAACACCGACAAGCAGGAAATCTCCCTGGGCATGAAGCAAGTGACCCCCAATCCATGGGACAAGGTCGCCGAGCGCTATCCCAAGGACACCGTCGTCAGCGGTGTGGTTCGCAACCTCACCAACTATGGTGCGTTTGTTGAAATCGAAGAAGGAATCGATGGCCTCCTCCATGTCAGCGACATGAGCTGGGTCCGCAAGGTCAGCCACCCTTCCGAAGTCATTCAAAAGGGCGAAACCGTCACCTGTATCGTTCTGAATGTGGACCAGGAGCGCAAACGCATCGCGCTTGGTCTGAAGCAGATGAAGGGCGATCCATGGGAAGGCGATATCCCCTCCAAGTACCGTCCTGGCGACCTCAAGACCGGCAAGGTCACCAAGGTCACCAACTTTGGCGTGTTCATCGAACTCGAACCAGGACTCGAAGGTCTGCTCCATGTCAGTGAATTGGCTGACGAGAAGATCGAAAATCCCGAAGAACACATCAAGGTCGGCGATGATATCGAGGTGCGCGTTCTGCGCGTTGATGCGGCCGAACGAAAAATCGGCCTTAGCAAGCGACGCGTGGACTGGACCGAAGAAGACGCCGCCGAAGCTGCGACTCCCGAAGGTGGCATTCCCGCCTCCCGGGCACCCCAACGCGAACTTCGCGGTGGAACCGGCGGCGCCGCTGGCAATCTTATCAACATGCCCGAATAGCACCTGCTTGGCTGTTGGTATCTAGTTAAACAAAGAAGCCCACATTTTCTTTTGGAAAGTGTGGGCTTTTTCACTTTTCAACAACCCTTTTTTTTGGGAAGATATGGATCTTGCCTCCGAGGCGCCGAATGGAACGGTCGTAACGGGAGGGAGGGTGGTCCGGGTCGAACCATTAAGTGGAGTCGGAACGAATGAATCTGCCCTGACGGCAGGCAGGGGCATTTGGCATCGAAACTTGGTGGTCCATGGAGCACAAAAACGGTCGTTTGGGACGATGAAATGGTTGTGATGGGGGTGCCTTTGGTTCCCTCCTTGGCCAAAGTCATTTGCGGCATTGTGCCGCAGCCGACACCGTGCTGGAACCTGCAACATGTCGCGTACACGCCGGCTTTCCGAAAGCGTACAGTCACCGCTGGAGACTTATCTCCGCGAGATCAATGAGACTCCGCTTTTGACGGCGGATGAGGAAAAGGCCCTGGCTTTCCGCATCCGCAAGGGCGACGCCGAAGCTCGCGACCGTATGGTCCGCTCGAACCTTCGTCTTGTTGTCAACATTGCCCGCAACTACACAGGGAAGGGTTTGGCCCTTCAGGACCTGATCGAAGAGGGAAATCTGGGGGTCCTCCGGGCCGTTGAGGGGTTCGACCCCACAATGAACACCCGGTTTAGCACCTACGCCAGCTATTGGATCAAACAATCCATCAAGCGGGCCCTTGTGAACACCGCGAAAACCATCCGGATTCCCGCCTACATGGTCGAGCTTCTAACCAAGTGGCGAAGAGCCACGGCCAAACTCACCGATGAATTGGGCCGTACTCCGACGCAGGAAGAGGTCGCCAAATTCATGGAGCTTCCCAAGAAGAAGCTTTCCATCATCAAAAAAGCGATCCGCGTCTACACAGCCCCGGCCCAGGCGGACCAATCGGATTCCGGATGGTCGCTTGATGAGATGCTCGAAGACGGGAACACCAAATCACCTGAAACCGAACTGGTTGAATCGGACAGCCTGACCCATGTCATGGAACTGCTCGAAAAAATGGACCAGCGCGAAGCAACGGTCCTCCGGATGCGGTTTGGCGTGGATGATGAACAGCCGCGCACCCTCAAGGAAATTGGCGAATGCCTTGGTTTGACCCGCGAACGCGTCCGGCAAATCGAGAGCGAGGCCCTTGGCAAACTCCGCGTGAGTTTACAAATCGAGGTTTAATTACCTATCTTTCCTGACCGGTAGGCGTTTCCCAACACGAAGGCCCCCGGGTTCCACACAAGGAACCCGGGGGCCACTCCCTTTTTTGGATCATCGCCCCCCCCACACCTTCGCCGATACCCCCATCGGTGGATCATTGCGGCATCCCTTGCCGCCTCTGATCCCCGCTCGGGGCTAAAACATGCGTCGGTGGTTTGCCTGTTTGGGATTGGGAATTGTGGGAGTGGGTTTCGGGGGCGCGGCCTTTGGTCTCCCCCAGGAAATTCCGTTCTTTTTCCCTGTGGCGACGACTTCATCCGCACAGAAACTCTGGGAATCGGGGCAAAAAGCGATTACCGAGGGGAATCCCGAAGTCGCCATTCGACTTTACAAGCAAAGTCTTGCGATCGATCCCACCCTTCACCGGAATCATTTAAGCCTTGCGGCGGCCTACCTGGAATCAGGGGAGGACAAACAGGCCGCCGATTCCATGGAACGGTATCTCGACCGGGAACCAGGCCATCTCTCCGTGCGTCAACATTACGGAGATCTGTTGATTCGGCTTGGAAGATTGACCGAAGCGCGAATCCAAATCGACCGGTTTATCGCGGAAGCGCAAAAACAGGCCCAACATGAGGGGATTCTCCTCCACGCACATGGCCGGCTTCTGGAAATCGCGGAATCCGCCGACGATTCCTACGAAGAACATCTTCATCGGGGCATTGGGCTATTTTATCTTGCCAACCAACCCGTCGCGCCCGGAACGCCTGTCGAAAATCAGCCCGAGACCCTACTTTGCAAAGCCGCCCTGCAACTCAATCAGGCGGTAAGGCTAAAACCCCAAATGCCCCGGCCAAGGCTTTATCTAACCAAAATTTGGCAGAAGCTGGGACAAACCCAACCGGCTTTGCAAGCCCTTCATGAAGCTGAAGCCCTTCAATGGGAAGGCGAGATGACCACTTGGGAAAGGTCCTCCCTTTGGACCCTTATGGCCCAAAAAGGCAAGCTCGTTGGGTGATTTTCCCGGCGCGACCGTTAAAAAATTCCGCACATTGAAAAATAAGGCGAATCCCCGGGTCCAATACCCTGTCCTGACGGCCCAAAGAGGATAGGATTCCCCCATAGGTTTCTCCTATTTCGCAAGCACGGTTCCCGCCGAGGCACCCCATGGTCGCAAGCTCCGGAGCGTTTGGGCGTTGGTTTTCGGGTTTTTGCCTGATGTCCCTGGCTGTGGCTGGACTCGTGGCACAGGACATCCCCCTTGGGGATGCTTCCTTCAAAGACCTCCAGCGCAAAGCCGGCGTCGCCAGGCTTGCACTGAACGACCTCATATCAGGAAAGCGCATTTTCGACCCCAAGGACCAGGCCTACTCCGCCGCGGTCCAGGATGTCGCGAAGTTTCAGGTCTATTCTTTCACTTACCCTCCCTACCTCGAAAACAAGACCGACAAGGGCCCGGACCTCAACAAGCAGTTCACCGAAGCCGAACAGCAAATGAGGGCCATCCTCCTCAGCGATAAATCCCGTCGCAACACCCAGGCGCTTGTGGATCTTTATTATGGGGCGATCGTCACCAACGCAGCCACGGTTTCCAAAAGCGACAATATTGTTTCCCGGACCAACGCCCTTCGCTTGATGGGTGTGGCGGGTGGCCTGCTTGGCACCCGTGACGACGCGACATTCAAAGCCATTGTCGACGCCCCGACAATGATTAAGTCAGGGGACCTTATCCTGGAAAAAGTCGCACCGGTTTTGGAAAAAACCTCGGATGAAGCGACCCGGTATTATGCCCTGAGAGCTGTCAGGGAAACCCTCAAAGGCAACCAACTTCTTCGCGAAAACAAGCCAGCCAGGAGTTACAACCAGGCCAAGGAAGCCGCTTGTCTCAAGTCGGCAGCCACCCTGATCACGGCCCCGCCCTCCTACGCTTTGGAAC